>JACOSF010000339.1 GCA_016179005.1 Acidobacteriota bacterium
CCAGCACCGCTCTGACAATTCCAACCGGGCGACAGATTCATTGCTGCTTGCAACGTCCTGAGCGGCGGACTTAACAGAGATACAGCATAGCGGCGGTCGAGCGCAAGTGCCGCTGCACCGCGTCGCCATGAATAATGATGCAGGAAGGAGCCGCGGCGTCGCTTTTTTCGTGGAGTGCGCTGGTTCAGACAACCCCGAAAACAGAGAGGACAGGCTAGAAAGCCTGTCCTACAAGAGGACTTTGACGAATTGCTTGCCGGGGAGTTGGCGGACGAAGTTTTTCATCTCCAGCTCGAAGAGGGAGGCGAGGACTTCGGAGGAGTTGAGGCCGGACTGCTCGACAAGCTCGTCCACGTGGCGCGCCTGATCGGTGGAGAGCAGGGCGAATAGCGTGCGCTCGGTTTCCGAGAGCGATTGCTCAAAGAGCGTGGCGCGCTCCTGCTGCGAAGCAGCTTCGACGGGAAACAACTGCGCGCGGATTTCGGTGGGGAGCTCTTCGATGACGTCCTCCCAGCCAGTGACCAGCTTGGCACCCTGCTTGATGAGCAGGTTGGGGCCGAAGCTGGCGGGCTGGGTGACATTGCCGGGGACGCCGAAGACTTCGCGGCCGAACTCCATGCCCAGGCGCGCGGTGATCAGCGAGCCGGAATACTGCGCGCCCTCGACGACCACCACGCCCAGCGCCATGCCGGCGATGACGCGGTTGCGGATGGGAAAATTCTGCGGCGCGGGAAACGCGCCGAGCGGGAACTCCGAAATGATGGCGCCGCGCTCCTCCATCTGCGCGAAGAGTTTTTTGTTTTCCTTGGGATAGACGACGTCAATGCCGGAGCCGAGAACACCGACGGTCGCACCGCACACGGCGGAGAGCGCGCCTTTGTGCGCACAACTGTCAATGCCGCGGGCCAGGCCGCTGACGATGAGCAGGCCGCGCTCGGCGAGATCGTGGGCGAGGCGCTCGGACATCTGCACGCCGTACGGGGTGGGGCGGCGAGAGCCGACAATGGAAATGGAAAAGCGGTCGAGCAATTCGGGATTGCCGCGAACATAAAGCAGAGGCGGCGGGTCGTAGATTTCGCGCAGGCGCTGCGGATAGGCAGGCTCGTCCCAGGTGAGGAGCTGGCAGCCGTTCTTGCGAATTTCGGCGAGTTCTTTTTCGGCGTCGCGGAGCGGCGATTGCGAGTGGATGGCTTGCGCGACGGCGGCGGGCAGGCGGAAGGATTCGAGCGCGGTCAGCGAAGCGGCGAAGATGGCTTCGGGACTGCGCAGCTCGCGGAGGAGTTTGCCGGCATGGCGCGCGCCGAGACCCGGCGTGAGAGCCAAAGCCAGCCATCCCAGGTAGTGGTTGAGCTCCATCGCGGCGGAGCGTAAGCGGGGAGGTGGGCGGGCGTCAAGGAGATGTTTGCAAAAGCGTAATGGAGGAAGAGGAGGAAGAAGAAGTAGAGGAGGTCGAGGAGAAGAAAAACACGGGAACCGTGATATGTTCCGCCGCATGTCGAACGAAGCGCGGTCGGGATTGGAGGCGTGGGCCACAGCGGAGCTGCCGCGGCCGCCGGTGACGCGGGGCGCGGGCATCCTCGGCGTGATCGGGCCGGGGGCGATCATCTTGGGACTTTCCATCGGCAGCGGGGAATGGCTGATCGGGCCGGCGGCATTCGTGAAGTACGGGCTGTCGCTGCTGTGGGTGACGATGGTGGCGGTGTTCCTGCAAACCGTGCTGAACACCGAGTTGATGCGCTACACGCTGTACACTGGCGAGCCGGCGGTGACCGGCTTTATGCGCACGCGGCCGAACTCGACGTTCTGGGCGTGGTTCTACACGGGACTTTATTTTTTGCACGTGGGCTGGCCGGCATGGGCGGCAAACGCCGCGGGGGCGTTTTTCTTTCTCTTCCACAAGCGGCTGCCGGGACAGGGCGACGCGAACGCGGTGTACTGGTTTGGCGTGGGGACTTTTCTGGCGTGCGTGCTGCTGCTGCTGTTCGGGCGGCGAATCGAGCGCACGCTCGAAATCCTGAACTGGATCCTGATTATTTTTCTGCTGGGTGGAATGCTGTTTTTGTGCCTGCTGTTTTTCGTGCCGGGGATCTGGCTCGCGGCGCTGGCGGGATTTTTCGGCTACAGCGTCAAGACGGGAAGCTTTGTGTTCATTCCGCCGGGAGCGGACTGGTTCCTGATCGGCGCGTTCGCGGCATATTCCGGCGCGGGCGGCGTGAGCAACCTGATGCTTTCGAACTGGGCGCGGGACAAAGGATTCGGCATGGGGCAGGTGGTGGGGTTCATCCCCGCGGCGGTGGGCGGGCACAAGGTGAAGCTGGCGCATTCGGGGAGCGTGTTTCCGATTACGGCGGAAAACATGGAGAAGTGGCGCGCGTGGTGGCGCATTGTGCAGATTGACCAGTGGGGCGTGTTTTTTACGGGTGCGCTGCTGGGCATGGGGCTGCCGGCGATTTTGTACACGATATTCATTTTGCCGGGGCGCGACATCCGCGACCTGGCGATTGCCGCGGAACTGGCGCAGGCGATTGTGTCGCGAGGCGGGCCGCTGCTGGGCGGGCTCGTCGCGCTGATGAGCGCGTGGGTGCTGTTCAAAACGCAGCTCGACAACGTGGAAGGGATGGTGCGCGCGCTGACGGATATTTTGTGGACGGGGAGCAAGCGCATCCGCGGGTGGCGCGGCGGCGACGTGCGGCTGGTGTACTACTCGCTGCTGGCGTTCCTGGTGGTGTGGGGCGTGCTGGCGCTGCGGCTGACACGGCCGATCATTTTATTGCAGATGGCGGCAAACATCGCCGGAGCAGTGCTGGTGGTGGCCGCGCTGCACATTCTGTACATCAATATGAAATTTCTGCCCGCGGAGCTGCGGCCGCCGGTGTGGCGGAGAGTGGCGCTGGTGGGGACGGCGGTGTTCTACGGATTTTTTGCGTATTTGTGGCTGATGGGGGGATTGGTGCCGGATCTTGAAAAGGGGTTTTTGTTCAATATCCCGAAGTTCCTCCATTTGGGTGGGCAGTAGGCAGGGAGCGAAATTCGAAAATCGAAAAACGGAAACACCGGGAGAGGTGTGCGCGAAGGCAGGGGCACGAGCCTGACGAATCGGCGCAATCATCTGCGGCACAGTTTCTGCGAGGACAGGCTAGAAAGCCTGTCCTACGAAGAGGCGGCGAAGTGACCCCACCGCCACAGAAGCGGGCGAGACCTCAACGTCATGAAAAGCGGGAAAGGCGATAGGGCTGGAGCAAGGCAACGCTCGCGCCGTCGAGGATTTCCGTGGCGGCGAACCGGCCGATGATGGGAGCCAGCGTCACGCCACTGTGCATGGCGGCGAGATAGAGATTCGGACAGCGGTCGTCGAAGCCAACGATGGGGAATTCGTCTTTCGGCAGGACGCGCCAGCCAAGCGTGACGCGCTCCAGCGAAGCGCTCTGTAAACCGGGCAGGAAGCGATCGGCCTCGCGAAGCATCTTATGGCCGCGCTCGATGGACTTGTCCGATGAGAGCGCGTCGCCGAATTCTATGCCTGTGACCACACGGCCGTCGGGGGTCTGCTTCATGTGCGCGCCGGGGGCCAGGGCGACGCGTTCGAGCAGGCGCGGCATCGGAGCAGTATGGGCGAGCACGCCGGGCGTGGAGCGCAGAGGGATTTCCAAGCCAGCCATGCGCCCGAGAAACGCGCTGTCCAAGCCGCAAGCGAGAACGAACACGTCGGCAGGGAAGCGGCCTTGGGTTGTTTCGACCGCGCGAATATGGCCGGCAGAAACTTCGAGGCCGGTGACCTCGCACGGATAGAGCACGCGCACACCAGATTCCTTCCCGGCCCTTACCAGCACGTTCACGGCATGAATCGGATCGAGAGCGCCTTCTTGCGCAGAGAACGAAGCAGCCTCCATGGGACCGGAAATAACGCCGGGCAAAAGCCGGCGGAACTCGGATTCACCGACGAGACGCGTGTCATAGCCCCATTCGTGGTGGTTGCGGACTTCCGCGCGAAGTTGGTCGGTGTCCGAGCCGGGTGGATACCATTCCAGGCAGCCGCCCCACTGGATTTGGAGCGCGCCGTTCAGTTCGCGCTGCAAACGGTGCCAGCCGGCGATGCCGAGAAGATTCAAGTCGAAATAGCTGCGCGGCTGTTTTGAGAAGGTGGCGTTGAGCCAGGCGAAAGAGTTTCCGGTCGCGCCGGAACCAGGGCGAAGTTTTTCGAGCAGCGTGACGCGAGCGCCTCGCCGGGCAAGGTGGTAGGCGATGGACGCGCCCATGATTCCGCCGCCGGCAACTACGATTTGCTTCTTGGGAGCGTCCTCGGCGCGGAGACAGGGCGTGGCAGCGAGGGCGGCGAGGACTTCGAGGAAATGACGGCGGTGCATGACGGCGCAAGCCTAGCACTGCATCGGAGTTGAACGAAACGCGAAATTCGAAAAGGCGGCGGGATTCCCGACCCAAGACGTCGGGACGCAGAAAGCGCAAACCCCGCCGCTACGGCCCGTAGAGATGCCCACCTAAAGGTGACTGCTACCTCGCGCTTACGGCCAGACAATGTTAGCAGTCGTTTGAATTGTTCAAAGGAAACGAACGGACGGACGAGGAAGCAGGTTCCGTCCGAGGCAGAAGCGGGCGGCGAATGTGTTATATTTTGAGTTTGCGCGCGAGGCAACGGACATTGCAGAAGCTGCGCATTTCGATTGTGGAGTACCTGAACACGGCGCCGCTGGTGTGGGGCTTCACGGACGGGCCGCTGCAGGGGAAGTATGAGCTGGAGTTTACGGTGCCGTCGCAGTGCGCGGAATCGCTGCGGCGGGGCACGGCGGACGTGGCCATCATCCCGGCGGTGGAATACCAGCGCATGGACCACGTGGTGGTGCTGCCGGGGATGTCCGTAGCGGCCAAGGGGCCGGTGCGGAGCATCCTGGTGATCGCCAAGAAACCGATTGAGCTGGCGAAAAAGATTGCGCTGGATACCAGTTCGCGGAGTTCGCAGGCGCTGGTACGGCTGCTGTGCCGCGAGCGGTGGCGCATCGAGCCGGAGTTTGTGCCGGCCGCGCCGGAGCCTTCGGCGATGCTCGATGAGGCCGACGCGGCGCTGCTGATCGGAGACCCGGCGCTGCGCGTCGTGGTCAAAATGGACGAGCTCGCGGGGCGACTGGCGAGCGACGGGAAATGCTGTGGCGGCGATCCGAACGACATGCCCGTGCCGGGACACGAGACACTTTTTGTGTACGACGTGGCGCACGAATGGCGGGAGATGACCGGGTTGCCGTGCGTCCTGGCCATCTGGGTGGCGCGGCGGGGAGTGGTCACGCCGGAAGTGCTGGCGGACTTTGCAGCGTCGAAGGAATACGGGCTGGCGCGAATCGGTGAAATCGCCGAGGGCGCCGAAGCGAAATTGAAAATGCCAGCCGAAGCGCTGGAGAGCTATCTGCGGGACAACATTGATTTTTCGCTGGACGAGGAGAACCTGTCGGGGCTGGAGCTGTACTTCCGGAAATGCGCGGAGCTGGGGCTAATCCCGAGGGCCAAGGCAGTGGAGTTTGTGGAAGTAGAAGCGAAAATCAAGGGCTAGGCGCCAGGGGTCTGGAAACAGGGAAAGGGCAATGGGGATCACGAAAGAAAAAGCGATGGAGCTGTTCGGGTCGGAGGACCTGATCGGCATCGGGATGGCGGCGATGGAAGTGCGCCGCGCGAAGACCGACGCACGCATCGTGACCTACCAGATCGACCGCAACATCAACTACACGAATTTCTGCACGGAGTACTGTTCGTTCTGCGCGTTCTACCGGCCGCTGGGGTCGAAGGAAGGCTACCTGCTGCCGCTGGAAGAAATTCACCAGAAGATTGCGGAGATGATCGAGCTGGGCGGAACCGGCGTGCTGCTGCAAGGCGGGCTGCACCCGGACCTGCGCATCGGGTTCTACGAGACGATGCTGCGCTCGATCAAGGGAAAATTTCCGCAGGTGCACCTGCACTGCTTTTCCGCGCCGGAGATTCTGTGCATCGCGGAGCTTTCCGGGCTGACGGTGCGGGACACCACCGTGCAATTGCGCGACGCGGGCCTGGACTCGATCCCGGGCGGCGGGGCGGAAATTCTCGACGACGAAATTCGCGCGCGCATCGCGCGGCTGAAGTGCACCAGCGACGAATGGGAAAGCGTGCACCGCGCGGCGCACTCGCTGGGGATGCGCACGACGGCGACGATGATGTTCGGGTGCGGCGAGGAACACCGGCACCGCGTCAACCATTTCGAGCGCATCCGGCGCATCCAGGAGGATACCGGCGGGTTCACCGCGTTCATCCCGTGGATGTTCGCGCCGGAAAACACGCCGCTCGGTAAAAAAGTGCCGCAGACGACGGCCGTGGACTATTTGAAGACACTAGCCATCAGCCGGATTTATCTCGACAACATTGACCACGTGCAATCGAGCTGGCTGACGCCGGGCGTGAAGGTGTGCCAAGTCGGACTGCAATTCGGCGCGGACGACGTGGGGAGCATTTTGATTGAAGAGAACGTGGTGTACGCGGCGGGCGTGCGCAACCGCACGAACGAGGCGGAGCTGCGGCGGATCATTGCCGACGCGGGATACATTCCGGCGCAGCGGGATACCCTGTACCGGGCGTATTTTCTGAAGTAAAAGGCATGAGGGATCAGGATTCCGAGGCCGACACTCTCCGTTCTCCCGTTGCACAATGTCTTAGAATCCCATTGATGCCGGCCCCGCACTGCGGGGCCGCCGCTACGGGTGGAGGCGTAAGGCGGCGGAAATAAATTCCAAGATCTTTGCGTAGTACAAAGCAAATGGCATCGCCGAAGAAATTCCGGGCGAAGCTGTGGCTGTGGATTGTGCTGCTGGTGATTGTTGCGTCCACGGCGGCGAAGGTGGGCCCGACGGCACTTGCGCCACAGAAACTTTCCGACTTCACAACGCCCACGCCGATCCCGGAAGCCGACACGCTCATCATCGGATTCCTCGGCGGATGGGAGAAGTGGGACGAGCCCAAGCGCGGCGTGCGCAAGTTTGCGCTGCGCCTGCGCGCGAAGAACCTGCCCGGCGTGCACATTGAAACCGTGGAAAACCATCGCCGCGAAATTGCGGTGGAATTGGTGAAAAAGTCGTTTGACCGCAACGGCGACGGCACGCTGAGCGAGGAAGAAGCAGGTTCAGTGCGGGTGATTCTGTTTGGCCAGAGCTTCGGCGGCGCCGCGGTGAACAAGCTGTGCAAAGAGCTGAAGCCACTTGGCGTGCCGGTGCTGTTGGCGGTGCAGATTGACAGCGTGGGCGTGGACGACGCTGAAGTGCCGTCAAACGTGCGCCGCGCCGCGAACTTCTTCCAGCGCGATGACTATTTCTTCATCCGCGGCGAGCGCGAACTGCGCGCGGAAGACGCGGCCCGAACGAAAATCCTGGGCAACTACAAATACAATTACCGTGGCAAGAAAGTGGACCTCTCCGACGGCCGCTGGTACCAGAAGATTTTCCGCAACGCGCACGTAAAGATTGAACAGGACCCGGACGTGTGGGCGAAAGTCGCAGAGCTGATCCTCGCGGAAATCAGAAAATAGAAAACAGTGAAAAATCGCCGGTCCTTCGCTTCGTTCAGGAC
>JACOSF010000019.1 GCA_016179005.1 Acidobacteriota bacterium
ATCTCGATGCCGGTCAGGTCCAGCACTTCGAGAAGTTTCCAGGTGGCGCCGGCATCGTGCTGGGAGAGCGGCACGATGTACGCGAACGGATCACCCTTCTGCCCGGTCTCGATAGCTTTGCGGTTCAAGTTGTAAAAATTGCGCTGGAACATAACGCGGTTAGCGGCCGCGCCTTCGAGCAGCGCGTACGTGATGACCAGCTCGTAGTCCACGATGTCGCGCAGCGTCCAGGTGCCGCCAAGCCACGGCTTGGGATACTCGGTGCGCGCCCATGTGTCGGTGGGAGGAGGAAGCGGGCGGCGGGGATCGCCTCCTCCACCGCCGGGTGCTCCCTCGGCAGCCGGGGCAGCAGGACGCGGCGCCTGATAGAGCTGCGCGCGCTGCTGCTCGATGGGGCTGGCGAGGCGCGCACTGGCGACTTCCGTGAGCAGACCGACCATGTTGTGCCACCACGCGCCATTCTTCGCGGGCCCCTGATACCACCACGGGTAGCCCTGGCCGTACTCGACGCCTTCATAGCCGGCCGCGTTCAGCGCGTTAAACATGTACATCCCCAGCAGACTCGATTGGGCGCGGACCAGCGGATCCTGGTTCAGGTTGATGGGGTCGGAGAACGGCGGCACAAAAATGCGCGCGCCGCCGGAACCCATCTGGTGCTCATCGAGAAAAATGAGCGGAAACCAATCGCGATAGAGCACGCGGATCACGTTGCGGGTTTCGATCTGCGTCAGCATGAAGGCGTCGCGGTTGTCGTCGTGGCCCACGTACTTGTGGTAGAGCCACGGCATGGGCGAATACTCGAATTCCGAGCCGACGTTTTTGTTGTACCAGTCCACGATCATCACCTGGCCGTCGGGATTGACGGAAGGCGCGAGCAGGAAGACGACGTTGTCGAGGAGGTTGTCGATGTAAGGCGAATGCTCGGTGGCCAGGCGGTGGACCAGTTCGAGCGACATCTGCGTGGAGCCGACTTCACTCGAGTGAATCGTCATGGTAATCAACACGACCACCGGGTTCTTCTCGAAAATGCCCTCGGCGGATTTTTCGTCAAGCGAATATGGATAAGCCAGCTTGCGCTGGTCCGCCTGGATCTCCGCCAGCCGGGCCAGGTTTTTCGGCGAAGAAATAGTCAGGAGGATGAACGGATTGCCCATGGTGGACTTGTCCAGGTCGGTGACGCGCACGCGGTCGGAGGCCTTCTCGGCCATGCGCATGTATTCAACCACCTGGTCCCAGCGGGCCAGCTTCTTGTCTGTGCCGACGCGGAAGCCAAGATATTTCTCCGGCGTGGGAAGTTCCTGCGCGGCCACGCAGACAGCAAGCAGCAGAAAGATTGCAGTGAAGCGCAGCAAACGATGGACACGCATGGGAAAGGCCTCCGCGTAAGAATATTCCAAGCCAGTGGAAGACGCACAGAAACGCCAGCGCGTTTCGCCGCGGAAAACGCAGCGGAAAGGCGTTCCGCCGTGCGCCCTTCGACTTCGCTCCCTGCGTCCCGCAGTTGCGGGATCAGGGCAGGCAGGGCAGGCGGGGATGTTAGGCGGCGCGTGAAATCAAGTCAACGAAGAACTGGATAGGCTGGCAAGCCTGATCCTCTTATGCGCCGGCGGCCTGGGAGGAGGAAGCCAGGCGCAGCTTGGCCCAGCGCGCGGTCTCGCGGAGCAGCGGGTCGGAATGGGCGAGGCATTCGTCGAGAAAATATTCCAGCGACTTCAAGCCGAGGGTGCCGATGGCGTAGGCGCCGCAGGATTTCAGCCAGGGATCGTCGCTGGCTACCAGAGCGGCCACGGCATCCTCGCGAGTTTCGACTTTGGCGCCGACCAGGCGGTTGGCGAGCTTCACCCGGTCTTCCACGTTGATGTCGGCGTCGAGCAGCGGCACGAGCACGGCGCGGAGCTGCGGCTTTAGGACGTTGTCCAAGAACTCCAGCGCGTTGGCGTGGACCACATGGCTATCCGACGCGAGCCCCACATGCGCACTATGAAAATCGTATTGCGGGTACAGCAGCGAAAGCAGGCGAAATATGCGCTCAACCTCCTGGCTCATGGATTCACGCAAGGCGCGCGCCACAGGGTCTTCGCTTTCCAGGGTGCCGCCAAACGTGCCGAGGATTTGATAAGAGCGGTAGTGCCCCATGATTTCGGCCGCCAGCACGGTCTCCACCATCTGCGTATCCAGGGTGAGTTCCGGATGGCCCTGGCGCAGCTTGTTGAGCGCGGAAAGAATTCGGAAACGAAGCATGGCGTCCGGCCCGAGGAGGTTTTCCATCAACGCGTTTTCCGCAGAGATCGAGCCGATCTGGGCCAGCACGCTGGGAATCTCGCGGCGGATTTCAAGAGAGACGGAGGAATCCGCCAGATGATCGCGCAGCGTGCCCACGATGGAATCGCCGAATTTCCCCAGCGTTTCCGCGACATCGGCGGTCAAGAGCGGGTCGCCAAGGCGGTCCAGCAGCTTGAGCACCAGCCGGCGTTTGTTGAGCTGGCCTACAGCGCGGATGGCTTGGCGGGTCACTTCGACATCCTCGTCCCCGAGCAGGCGCCGAAGTTGGGAATCAAACTCGTCGGGAAGCGCGGCGATGAGCCGGGCCGCTTCCAGGCGCGTGCGCTGCCCTTCCCCGTTCTTTTCATTCACCATGGCATCGAGCATGACGCGCGCCGCTTCCAGGTTCTGCGTGTCTCCCGGGCGCGCCAGAAACGCGACCATCGCCGAACGAATCGAGAAATCCGCAAAGTCTCCAAGTTGCTGGATGCACTCCAGCGGATCCATGTGTGAATGGTGGCACAGATAAAGCAGCGCTTCCGTGCGCACTTCGAGGCTGGAATCCTGCAGCAACTTTTGCACTTGCGGCAGCACCGTGCGGTCGCCCGCGCCGGCCAGGATGGAAAGAGCTTTCTGGCGCACGGCGGCGTCCGGATGGCCGAGCAGTTCGCGAATGGCGGGATGCGCCGCCCGCTGTTTGCCCACCTCGAAAAGGCTGAGCGAGTAGAGCAGTTCCTTGGGGTCTGTGGGGCGCAGGTTGTCGGCGAAAATGTCCAGCGTGGAACGGTCCAGGATCGGCGCGGAAGCACGTTCGGAATCCAGACGATGCTGGTGGATGCTGTCGCGCAGCGTGGCCACGTACTGCCGCCGCGCCACGAACGCGGCGACGAACCAGGCTGCGATGAAGATGGTGTTCACCCAACTGATCCGCACGGCGGACCAGCCGAGCGTCGTGGCAAAGGCCAGCACGCCCACCGCAGCCATGCCATCGCCGAAGCGCCAGATCACCGTATCGATGAACGATTTGACCTGGTTCTTGATGTCCGAAGCAACCGGCAGGTACAGCAGTTCGACGGTGGGCTTGTCAATCGAGTACTGAAACACGTTAATGCCCGAGCGCAAGCCGATGGCAGCCCACAGCGTGAACATTCCCCAAACCAGCACGCCGGCGGTGCCCAGCAACATGGCCACAGGCACGACGAACAGCGCCGTCCCCAGCCCGAAGCGCCGCAGCAACCGCGACGTCACTAGGATCTGCACCAGCAATCCCGCAAGGCCGGCATAAAAATAGAAGTCGCCGAAGAACGCCGCCAGTTCGTTCTTGCCGGGAATAAACATCTTGGAGAGTGCTTTGAACTGCCACCCGGCCACGCTGGTGACCACCGACGCGATGAGGATCAGGGTGGCAATAGAACGCAGGTAAGGCGAGGCCCACAGCAGGCGAAGACTCGTGCGCAACGTGGCAATTCTTTCTTCGCGGGTGGCCGAATCGTCTTCCTCGGGAGCACCGTCCGTCAGCTTCTGCCGCCAGATCAGCACCACCAAACCCGCGCAAATGAACAGAGCCACGGTCATGGCCAGCAAAAGGCTCTCCGTGCCGTAGCGAGGGGCCATGAGGTTGGCGAATTTCCCGCCCAGGATGGCGCCGGCAATCGACCCGCTGCCGATCAACCCGAACACGCGCTTGGCCTCGCGCGTGGTCAGGACGTAGTTCGACAGCGTCCAGACTTGGGCGGGAGCCAGCACGCCGAAGATGCCGACCCAGACATAAATGGCCGGGTACAGCCACGGGAAACGGTAATAGTGGGAGAGGTACCAAAAGATGAGCGTGTTGGAGGCGAAAAACAGCAGGCTGCCGGCCAGGAGATTGCGCAGGCCGAGGCGCCGTCCGAGAACCAGGTACCCCGAAACGACGAAGCCGACCAGCGCGGCGATGGCCAGATCGGCAAACGGAAGCTGCACCGCTTTGAACTGGGCCAGGAATAGCGCATCGCGGGAAACGCGGGCCACGATGTAGCTGCCCATGACCAGAAAGAGATAAACGAAAAGAAGGGCGCCACGGGCCAGGTCGCCGCGTTGCAGATTCAGGAGCCGCTCAATCATCCGCGCCATCGGAAAGTGCGTGTACTCTATAAGGAGCCGCCTGCGAGTGCAAGCGGGCAGCGCCGGCAGTGGGCACGCGCGCTACTTCAAGTCGCGGACGACTTCGCTCTCCCCGCGCTTGGCGATTTCCGCGCGGTAGTGCTCGATAATTTTCCTGCGGCGCTTGACCAGCCCATCCAGCTCAAAACGTCGCAGATAGGGCTTGAGGCGATCCCTCATCGCCTGTTCATCGAGCGCCAGCAATTTCTCCCAGATGCTGCGGTCAATTTCCACCAGCGCATCCGCGTTGAGCAGGTTTTCGTTTTGGCGGAAGGCGCGCGTGTGGTCAATCAACCAGATTCTCCAGTCCTTGTCGATGAGGATATTGCCCTGGTTGCGGTCGGTGTTGTACACGAGGTTGTCGAAAAAGCGCATGATCTGCATCCGGTTGTTCCAACGGCGGGCGTTTGGCGGGGCGATCTTCTCCTTAATGCGTTTGCCCTCGTCCATGGCGTTTTCCACCCACGCCTGAATGCTGCCTTTCTCGCCCTGGACGCTGCGCAGTGTGGTCGGGGGAACATAGTCCATGCCTAGCATGCGGCTCAGCTCGTAGGCAGCGGGCTCAAAGATATAGTCATCGCGGAAGTTCAGCTCGCGCCCCCCGCCGGCCATCTGTGCCATGGCTTTTTCTTCGCTGACATTGCGGAACATGGCGTGCATTCGCAGGCCGTCTTTTTCGAGAGTCGCCTGGCGCGGATGTGTGATGCCCTTGGATGTCCCCTTCATGGCGACCACCTTGGCGGTGCGCAGGAACTCCATGACTTC
>JACOSF010000104.1 GCA_016179005.1 Acidobacteriota bacterium
ATTTCGTGGAGATCGTCAACCACGACGGCGCCATCATCTCCTCCGCGCAATGGCCCGCGCGCTTCGGCTACAAGAACGACTGGGTTACGCAGCCGGTGGACTGGAAAGCCCGCGGCGCGTTCCTGCGAAAAGAAGAACTCCCTGACGGCTTTGCCCTTGCGCTCGTGGCCGTGCGTCCCGTGGCCGTCGGTGAGCGCAGGATTTTCATCATCGGCGGCCAGCGCCTGGACAAGGAGTTTCTCGCCTCGCTGGTGCTGCCCGAGGGCATGCGCGCCCTGCTTTACCGCAACCTCGAACAGAATTTTTCGGCCGCATTGCTCACCGACACAAACGGCCCGCTTGCGCAGTCCGATATGATTGCGCCGCTCATCGAAGACGTGCGCCGCCTGCCCCGAGACCTCGCGGGCCAGCCGCGCGAGCTGGTGCAAACCATTCAATGGTCGCGCGACCCGGCCAGCGCCGAATCGGTGCACGCCATTCCGCTGCTCGGCCCGGCCAGCGAGCTTCTCGGCGTACTGCTGGTCGCCAGCTCGCGCCGCGAAATTGTTGCGCTCGGCGGTTTCATTCGCTCCACGGCGTTTCTTGTTGCCGCTGCGGGCATTCTCCTCGGCTTCCTGCTGAGCTGGTGGGCTTCCGCGCGCATTACCAGTCCCGTGCAGCAGCTTGCCGCCGGCGCGCGAGAAGTGGCCGCCGGCAACTGGCACGCGCGCGTGGACGTCCCCGCCGGCGGTGAAATCGCCGAGCTGGCTCGCGCCTTCAATCACATGACGTTGCAACTGGCCACGCAGCGCGAGCAGTTGGTGCAGTCCGAGCGCGTGGCCGCCTGGCGCGAGCTGGCCCGCCGCCTCGCTCACGAGCTGAAAAATCCGCTCTTCCCGCTGCAAATCACCGTGGAAAATCTTCAGCGCGCGCGTGAGCGCAGCCCGGGCGAATTCGACGAAGTCTTCCGCGAGAGCACCAACACGCTCCTCGCCGAGCTTTCCAACCTCAAGACCATCGTCGGCCGCTTCAGCGATTTCGCTAAAATGCCCGCGCCGGATTTGAAAACGGTGAACATGAACGACGTGGTGCGCGACGCTCTGCGCCCCTTCTACGCGCAGTTCACCGCCGTCGGCCGCCCGTCCATCACGCCGGAGCTGTACCTGGAAGAAGACATCCCCGCGATCGAGGCCGATCCCGAGCTGCTGCACCGCGCCGTGCAAAACCTGGTGCTCAACGCGCTCGACGCCATGCCCGCTGGCGGCACGCTCACCATTCGCACGCGGCCCGGCGCGGAGGGCGGCGTGCTCTTCGAAATTGCCGACACCGGCGCCGGCCTCACGCGTGAAGAATGCGAGCGCCTCTTCACGCCCTACTACACCACCAAGCAGTACGGCACCGGACTGGGCTTGGCCATCGTGCAGTCGGTGGTCAGCGACCACACCGCCAAAATCAGTGTGGAGAGCGAAGCCGGACACGGCACTACGTTTCGCATCGAATTCCCGCCGCGCCCGGTCCCGCTCTGCGGGACTGGCGTCGCCGCATCGGCCGCTGCCTCCCGGGAAACCATCGCGCAAGATGCTTCGGAAATCCTGAAAGCCAAGTCGGAGGTTGTAGAAAGCTGATCATCAGCCACGAGCCACTTCCTCTATGCCGCACAAAGCCAACCTGCTCATTGTGGATGACGACGCCAACACCCTGGCGTCGCTGGCCCGCGCTTTTCGTCTGGCCGGTCACGAGGCCACCGTTTGCGACTCCGCCGCCCGCGCGCTCGAACTCGCCCGCGCTCAGCGTTTCGACCTCATCCTTTCCGACGTGGTCATGCCCGGCAAAGACGGATTGGGCTTTCTCGAAGACCTCAAAAATCTCGGCGTCACTTCGCCCGTGGTGATGATCTCCGGCCAGGCCAATATCGAAATGGCTGTGCGCGCTACGCGCCTCGGCGCCGTGGATTTTCTCGAAAAGCCCATTTCCACAGACAAGCTTCTCGTCACTGTCGATAACGCGCTGAAGCTCAAGCGCCTCGAAGAAGAAAACGTCGAGCTGCGCCAGCGCTTGGGCAGGCACGAACTCATCTGGTCGAGCGAGGCCATGCGCCGCGTGATGGCCCAGGTGGAGCGCGTTGCCGCCAGCGAGACACGCGTGTGCATCCTCGGCGAGACCGGCACCGGCAAGGAGCTCATCGCGCGCACGCTGCACGAAAAAAGCGCCCGCCGCGAAGCGCCCTTCATCACCTTGAATTGCGCCGCGGTCCCCGCCGAGCTGATTGAATCGGAATTATTCGGCCACGAGAAGGGCGCCTTCACCGGCGCCGCCGCGCGCCACGCCGGAAAATTCGAGCAGGCTCACGGCGGCACGCTCTTCCTCGACGAAATCGGCGACATGCCTCTGCCCATGCAGGCCAAGCTGCTGCGCGTGCTGGAGGAAGGCGAAGTCGAGCGCGTGGGCGGCGACCGCGCCCTGCGCGTGGATGTGCGCGTTCTCGTCGCCACGCATCGCCATCTCGAAGAGCTTGTCCGCCAGGGCAGCTTTCGCCAGGACCTCTTTCATCGCGTCTTTGTTTTCCCGCTGCAACTGCCGCCGCTGCGCGATCGTCTCGACGACATTCCCGTCCTCGCCGCGCATTTCGCCGCCCAAATCGCTACGCAAAACAGTTGGAAGCCGCGCACCTTTTCATCCGAAGCGTTCGCGGCCCTTCAGAAGTACGCCTGGCCCGGAAACGTCCGCGAATTGCGCAACGTCATTGAGCGCGTCCTGCTTCTTTCCTCCGACCAGGTGGATGCCGCCTCCGTCCAGCTCGCGCTCCCACAACTCTCGCAGGGTGTTGTAGGGGCGGGCTTCAGCCCCGCCCCTGGCGAATCCTCCGGCACCCTCTCCGAACGCGTCGAAGCCTTCGAGCGCGACGTCCTTCTCGCCGAGCTCAAGCGCCATAACCATCACATGACCAACACGGCTCGCGCCCTCGGCCTCGAACGCAGCCACCTCTACAAAAAATGCCAGCAGCTCGGCATTGACCTCCGCGCCATTCGCAAATCCGATTCCTGATTCTCGATTTGCAATCTGTCATGTGGAATCTGCAACTTGAAAGTGGAATCGAAAGGAGTGCAGCGCAAGTCCTCCGCGCTTCCCTGCAGAGAATTCCGAATCTCTGAACCCTACACCCTACACCCTGTTACTTAGTGCCCGCCCCTTGGAAACCCGCGCGCTGCAGCGTTCCCCATTTCGAGTCCCCGCGCAGAAACTGCCACATCCCCTGCAGCCGCCAGATCATGTGCATTTGCCGGTAGGGGAAATGCTCGAAGAGGCAGTAGGTCAACAGCCGCGCCATGTCTTTCCAGTCGTTGTACCGCCGGAAGGTGATCTCCTCCAGCAGCACGGAGCCAATGGAGAGCATCGTTGCAAACGCGTACCCGAAGATCATGAACTGTATAAAAAACTCCCGGCTCAGCACGCCGAGCGCGGCGGCAAGAATAATCGTGGTGTAGCCAAGCACCTCGATCACCGGTGCAAGCAGCTCGAACACCCACAAATACGGCAGCGCGATGAAACCCAGCCGCCCGTAGCGCGGGCGGAACAGCATGTCCCGGTTCGGCCACAGCACGCCGAGCAAGCCCTTCTGCCAGCGCGCGCGCTGCCGGGCCAGCGATCGCATGTCGGCGGGCGCTTCTGTCCAGCATACCGGGTCCGGCACAAAGTTGATTTCGTACTCCGAACCGCTTTCGCGCATGTGCCGGTGGAAGCGCATCACAAGGTCGATGTCTTCACCGATGGCGCTTGGGCGGTAGCCGCCGACGCGCCGCACCAGGTCCCGCCGGAAAATCCCGAACGCTCCGGAAATAATCGTCAGCATGTTGAAGTATGCCCACCCCTCGCGCCCCACCAGGAAAGCGCGCAGGTACTCCACCACCTGGATGACTTCCAGGGGTCTCCGCGGTAGCCGCACTTCCTTCATCCGTCCGCCTTCTACCTGCGATCCGTTCAGTACCCGCACGATCCCGCCCGCCGCGACCACCCGTGCCGGGTCCGCCAACACCGGCGCCATGACGCGCAGCAGTGCGTCTTTTTCAAGAATGGAGTCCGCGTCCACCACGCACACATACGGGCTCGAGGCGGCGTTCAGCGCCGCATTCACCGCGTCGGCCTTGCTCCCGCCCGCTTCCTTGTCCACCACCAGAAGCCGCGGCTCGATCTGGCTCATGTACACCGCGCGCACGGGCTTCGACACCACCTCCGGGATATACAGCACGTCCGTTTCCAGCAATTGGAAGCGGCTCTTCAATATCTCGAGTGTGCCGTCTTCCGATCCGTCGTTCACCACGATCACTTCCAGCTCCGGATAGTCCAGCGTGAGCAACGAGTTAACCGACTCGATGATGCTCTTCTCCTCGTTATGCGCGGGAACCAGCAGCGAGATCGGCGGGGCCAGCGGCGAGCGCTTGATCCGTTCCACGCGAAAACTTGACAGATGCCGCTGGTAGCGCGCGCTCGAATAAATTGCCAGGATCAGCAGAATGAGATAGGCAAAATTGGACAGGACGTAATACACAAACAGCGTCATGTTCGAGAAGGTCAGAAAGAAAGTCATTGCATGGGGACCAGCTCGCGTTCGGAGCTGGCGCCTCCTTCTTCCAGCTTGCGCAGCACCCAGCCGGTAATCTTTCTCTGCCGCGGCGACCTTTCTCTTAGGAACGCGTGTTCCAGCAGCGGCGCGAGCCCCTCGGCTCCCGAGCGCGCCAGCAACCGCGCAACAGCCACACGCACCCGCCAGTTCGTGTGCAGCAGCAGCGTGGAGACCAGCAGACGCAGCGCGCCACTTTTGACCAGGCTCAGCAGGATGCGCTCCGCGGTCTTCTTCCCCGGGCCGAGCAACTCGCTCACCTGCTCCAGCACCACGCCGTCGCGTTGCAGCTCGGAGACCAGCGCCTGCATCGCATAGCGGTCCTTTTTCTCCTCCACCAAGTCGAGGATCGTCTCCAGACTTTCCCGGAGCTTGGCCAGCGCCATGGCGGCCCGCAAGCGCACATACCGGTTTGCGTCGCACAGCGCGTCCACCAGCATGGGGATGGCCCGCTCATCGCGGAGATTCCCCAGGGCCACCACCGCGCGCAGTCGCACAAACCACTCTTCATCTTCCGCCAGCGCCCCCAGCGCCGAAAGCGCCAAATTGAGTTCCGTTTCGCCCAGGGAGCGCGCTGCGGAGGCGCGCACCTCCGCCTGCGGGTCGTTGGCCAGCAGCAGCAGGTCCTCGCCCAGGTCGCCGGTGGCTACCTCTCCAAGCGCGCGCGCCACCAACGCTCGTGTCTCCGCGTCCGCGCGACGCATGTAAGGCACCAGGATGGACGGCTTCCATCGGCAGCAATTCAGCAATGCGTTCTGGATGGTAGTACTGGGCAGCTTCAGCCGCCCCTCGACGAGATGGTCCAGAATGGGCACCGCCGCATCCGGAATCCCCAGCCTTCCCAGTCCGCGGATCGCAGCCACCCGCGTTTCC
>JACOSF010000347.1 GCA_016179005.1 Acidobacteriota bacterium
GGATGGAATGATTCACCGCCATATGTTTCATAATGACCGGCTGTTGCCCATCGAACAGGTTCGGCTTTCGCCCGGACAGGCCGGGCTGCTGAATGGTTGGGGGCTGTTCACGACGGTGCGCATCGTCGAAGGCGAAGCGTTTGCCTACGAACGCCACTGGAAGCGCCTGCAAAAGGACGCGCATACGCTGCACCTGCCCATGCCGTTCGACGCGGACAAAGTCCGAGCACAACTGAGCGAAGTGCTTCGCGCCAACCAGGTCACCGACGGTTGCGCGCGCATCTACATCGTCTATAACAAGGTCGGCTTCTGGGCCAGCGACGAATCTTTCCCGCAGGTGGATCTCATCCTCTATTCCGCGCCGCTGCCGGCGTACCGCGAGCCTGTGAAGTTGGCCCTGCGCGAGCAAGGGCGCCACGCGGCGTCGCCCATTGCCGGAGTCAAAGTGATCTCCTGGCTCAACAACGTGTGGAACCTCTATGAGGCGCAGCAGGCCGGCTGCGACGAAGTGGTGCTGCTCAACGAGCGCGGCGAAGTGGCCGAATGCACCGCCGCCAACATTTTCCTTGTGAAGGGCGGCACGGTCTTCACGCCGCCGCTCAGCTCCGGCTGCCTCGAAGGCATCACGCGCGGGCTGCTCGAGGAACTTGGCCCGAAGGCGGGCGTCCCGGTGGCCGAGCGCGTGCTGCGCCCGGAAGACCTCTACGCCGCAGACGAGGTGTTCATCTCCTCGACCAACCGCAACGTGCTGGCTGCCGGCGAAATCGCCGGGCACAGGATATCCGCGGCGCCCGGTCCAGTCGGGCTGAAGCTCCGAAAGGCCTTTGACGCGTTTGTGGCAGAATACGTCGCGGGCGTGAAGGCCAATGTTGCGGCGGGCAGGAGCCGGTAGGCGCTGGCGGAAAGCAGGAAGTTGACAGCACCGGCCATCGAGTAGTATCCGCATGTTCCTCGTGAAACCCTAGTTCAAGGGGACACGTCTGAATAACCAGCTTTCCGGATGGGAAGCCAGCCAAAGGAGAAAACTCGATGAAGCGCATGGCGTTGGGGCTAGCGGCCATTTTGGTTCTGAATCTGATGGTCTGCGGGGCCTCCGTAGCACAGGGCAACGCGAACATCGCTGGAAAGTGGGAGTCGAAATTTACGACCCCACAGGGAGAGACACGCACGACGACCTTCACTTTCAAGCAGGAAGGGGACAAGCTCACGGGTACCGTCAGCGGCGGGATGGGTGGAGAAACGCCTCTGGAGGGCACGGTGAAGGGCAAGGAAGTAAAATTCACCGTGACGCGGCAGACTCCGAACGGCGAAATGAAGTCGGAATATTCCGCGACCGTCGAGGGAGACACAATGAAGGGCACAGTCCAATCGCCCCGCGGCTCGCGCGAGTGGACGGCAACGAAGGCGAAGTAACTTCTGTCTCTGGGATCACGCCGAAAGGTACACGTTTCAAAATGCAGGATTGAGGGGCGCACGGTTCATCGTGTGCCCCTTTTTCTATTTTGCGGCAGGCCACTCCAGCGCGGCCACCTGCGCTTCCAACTCGCGCGTGATTTCCGCCGGATCGGTGCCCGCCGGAAAGCGCACCGGTTTGCCGATGCTCACGCGCACCGCGCCCGGCGGCGTCCACTTTTTGCCCGCCTTGCGAAACTCGAACAAACCGTCGATGCGCATGGGCACGATGGGCAGGCCCAGCCGCGTGGTCAGCACGCCGATGCCCGCGCGGAACGGCCACGTCGTGCCGTCGAGCGTGCGGCGGCCCTCCGGAAAGACCAGCAGGTTGTAGCCGCGGTCCGCCGATTCGCCGGCGTACGCAAAACTTTCGCGCACGCCGCTGCGCGCGGCCATGGGAAACACGTTGAACCACGCCACGATGGCGAACCACTTGAATTTTTCCAGGCAGCGCTTGAAGAAGCCGAACTCCCACGGCGGCTTGCGCATCTGCTCGAGCTGTTCGCCTTCCATGGCCACGGCCAAGCGGTGGCGGAAGCGCGGCGGCAGCGCCCACTGCACTATTCCGATGTCGGTTTGCGAAATGTGATTGCAGATGAACATCACCGGGCCTCGCAAGTCGCGCAAGTGCTCGCGGCCGCGCACACGCGGATTGGCGAGAAGCCGCGTCGCCGTCCACACGAAGCTGTAGTACACCCCCACGCGCGCTGCGTTCTGCAGCCAATGCTGCGTCCAGCGCGGATAGACCATGTCGCTGCGCTTGGCCGAGGGCTCGCGCAGCATTTTCTCCAGGTCGCCGACGGTGGTGGCCGAAGTGAATTTGGTTTCGTTCAGGTCAATCTGAAAGCGGTCTTCGAGCGCGCTCATCAACTCGACGCGATCCACCGAACTGAGTCCGAGGTCCGCGGCAAGGTTTGCGCCGGCGGAGAGAGACGCGGGGGCGCGGCCAGTGACTCGCGTAATCAACTCGGCCAGCGGGCCCGTCCCGCTCTGCGGGACCGCGGCGCCGCCGCTCGCGCCGAGCTGCTGCTGTGCAAATTCCTGGATCAGATTGGTGCGCGGCTTCTGCGTGGACGTGCGCGGGAAATCGTCCTCCGGCCAGACCACCCAGTGACGCATGTGCTGGAATTCCGCGAGCTGTTCGTTGGCGCGCTTCACCGCCGCCGCGGCTTCCTGCTGGGCGTCGCGCAGCAGGAGCACGGCAAAGGCCTCCGCGTTGCCTTCGCGCTCGAGACCGAGCACCACGCAATCGCGCACTTCGGGTTGCCGTCGCAGCGCCGCTTCGAGGTCCTCCGGATACACCTTCATCCCCGCCGGCGTAACGATGACGTTTTTTTGCCGCCCTTTGAAATAGAGATTGCCGGCGGAGTCCAGTTCGCCCATGTCGCCGGTGTGGAACCAGCCGTCTCCGCTGTCCACGGGCTTCAACTCCTTGACCGCCGCGGCGGTCCAGTAGCCCGCGGCGATGTTTTCTCCGCGCACCAGAATTTCGCCGGTTTCGCTCAACTTGATTTCGCGGCCCGCCAGAACTTTTCCGATGGAGCCTTTGCCCAGGCGGAACGGATGGTTCACGCTCACGATAGACGTGGTCTCCGTGAGGCCGTAGCCCTGAATGACCACGAAGCTCAGGCGTCCCCAGAATTCTTCCGTCGCGCGGTCGAGCGTGGCGCCGCCGGAAATGAACGCCCAGAACTTCCAGCCGAACTGGTTGTGCACGCGGCGAAAACGCCACCAGCGTTTGGTGAAGTGCGCGCCTTTGGCCGCGTCGAATGTTTTGCGGAACCATGCGGTCTTGCCCTCGGCTTCGAAGTCGCGCTCGATTTTGTCCTTCAGCGATTCGAGCAGGCGCGGCACGGTGACCACCACGGAGATGCGCTCTTTCTTAATGGTGCGGATGGCTTCGCTGGGGTTCAGCGTATCGGAAAAAATCACCGTGCCGGGCAGCAACTGCGGGATGAACAACCCCATGAACTGCCCGAACACGTGGCTGAGCGGCACCAGGTTGAGAAAACGGATTGGGCGGAACGGCCGGCCATAGATGCGGTACTTCTCGATCTCCACGGCGATGGGCTCCAGGTTCGAGACAATATTCTTGTGGGAGATGACCACGCCCTTGGGTTCCGACGTGGTGCCGGACGTGAAAATAATCTGCACCGCATCGTCGCGCGTGATGTTCGCGGGCACGTAGCGCGAGGGGTCGTGCTGCGCCACGCTTTCGGCAAGTTCTTCGAGAATCATGGTGGGAAGGGAATTGTCGAGAGGCGGCAGCTCGCGCGAGCGGACGAGCAGCTTGGCGCTCACTTGCTGTGAAACGCGGGCTGCGAAATCCTCCGCGGCGATGCGGTCCATCGGCAC
>JACOSF010000348.1 GCA_016179005.1 Acidobacteriota bacterium
CTAGTTAAAGTCAGTTGCCATCTTTGTCAAGGAAAGAGTGAGAGGTTTCGTCATTTTTCTTACAGCACCTGTAGCGGCGGGCTTTAGCCCGGCATGACTTTCCTCCCGCCGAACACCATGTCCCCCGCCCGTTTGCCCCGCCGCCGGCACTCCTCGAAGTGCAACGCGGCATAGCTCCGGGTGATGTAGTCCGCGGGACGGTACCCGAGCCGCCGGGCCAGGCGGTCAATCGCGCGCCGCGGGCCTTCCAGCTCCAGAAAAACCCCGGCCGGCGTTTCATCGAACTCCACGTGGACCCCGCTCGCGCCGGGAATGCTGTAGCTCGTGCGGAATTTTTCGTAGCGGAAGCTGGGGCGCAACCCTGCCGGCCCTGCCACCGCCCAAAAAGCCCGCGGATCGCCGACGATGTACTCCGTCTCCTCGCGCACCTTGTACCGCCGACTTTCAGCCGGTTTTCGTAGGACAGGCTTTCCAGCCTGTCCACCGCTCTTGTAGCTCATGTCCCGTTCGTCCCGCGCAGGGGGACGAACTGACGTGAGGCTTTCGTACCGCCGGCTTCCAGCCAGCGAATTTGCCCGTCCCCACTTTCGCTTCACCTGCCCCTTAAACGTCAGGACATACCTTGTCTGCCTCTTCCCTATCTGCGTCCTTTCCTCGCGCAGCCTCAGTAGCCGCCCGCGCTTGCGCAACGTCCCCTGCGGCGTATCGAACAACGTGTTCATCTCATGCACCCGCCGCACCGCCCGCGCTCCCATTCCGCGCAGTCGCCTCCGCATCGCCGCGGCATCCGCCACCCGCAGCTTGACCTCGATTTCCTGCTTTGCGCTATGCCTCATCTGCGGTCCCTTCCGCAATCACTCAATCACAAATCGCTCAATCACTCAATCTTCTTTCCTCCTTCCTCCCTTCCTCATTCCTCCGTCCTGCGGTATAACGCTCATGGATCATTGTAATGACTACCGAGCCGACCACGCCGCTGATGCGGCAATATCACGCCATCAAGAAGCAGCACCCGCAGACCTTGGTGCTGTTCCGCCTGGGCGATTTCTACGAGCTGTTCTACGAGGACGCCATCGTCGCCTCCCGCGAGCTGCAAATCACGTTGACCTCGCGCAACCGCGAGCGCGGCCAGCGTGTGCCCATGTGCGGCGTCCCGTACCATGCCGCCGAGACGTACATCGCCCGGCTCATCCGTGCCGGCTACAAGGTGGCCATCTGCGAGCAGATGGAGGAAGCCGGCAAGGGCAAGAAGCTCGTCCGCCGCGACGTCGTCCGCGTCATCACGCCGGGCACCGCCACCGAGGCCCACGTCCTCGAGCCTCGCGAAAACAATTTCCTCGCTGCGCTGGCGCGCGACCCCGCCGGCCACACCGTCGGCCTCGCCTGCGTGGACGTCTCCACCGGCGAATTTCGCTCCACCGAGTTCAGCGGGCCGGACGCTCCAGCCAAGCTGCGCGACGAGCTGGAAGTCCTCCGCCCGCGCGAAATCCTCCTCCCCCGCCTGGAGACTCTCTTCGCCGCCGTCGTCCCTGCCGAGTTAAACGGCGCGGGCGGCATCGAGACGCGCCTGGATGAATGGGTCTTCCGCGAAGATTACGCCGAGCGCATTCTCAGCGAACAGTTCGGCGTGGTCACCCTGGAAGGCTTCGGCCTCGCCGGCCATCCTTTTGCTCTCACCGCCGCCGGCGCACTCGTGCACTACCTCCGCGAAACCTCCGCGCGCGGTGTTGGTGTCCCGGAAGGCTCTGCTGTACACGGCCAGGGCGGCCTCCAGCACCTCGACCGCATCCGCTTCTACGAACAGCAGGACGCGCTCGTGCTGGACAACGTCTCCGTGCGCAACCTCGAATTGATCGCCCCGCTTTTCGCTGACCCCGGCGCGCCGCGTGGCGAATCTGCCCCCACGCTACTCTCCACGCTCGACGAAACCTCCACCGGCATGGGCGCGCGCCTGCTGCGCTCGTGGATGTTGCGCCCGTCCGTGAACCGCGAAGAAATCTCTGCGCGCCTCGACGCGGTGGCCGAATTGAAAGCGCACACCGTTGCCCGCGAAGAAATCCGCAAGGAGCTCTCCGGCGTCTTCGATCTCGAGCGCCTCACCAGCCGTGTGACGCTGGGCACCGCCGCCCCGCGGGACCTGCTCGCGCTGCGCCAGTCGCTCGCCCACGTGCCCATGCTGCGCGGCTTTCTTTCCAGTTGCGCGAGCCCGCGGCTGGTCGAACTGCACGCCGCGCTCGACCCCGAAGCCACCGGCCTCGCCGCCATTCGCGAGCGCATCGAGCAGGCCATCGCCGACGAGCCGCCCGCGCTGGTCAGCGATCCCGGCACCATTCGCCGCGGCTACCACGCCGAGCTCGACGAGCTGCGCACGCTCAGCCAGAAAAGCAAGCAGATCATTGCCGCCATGGAGGACCGCGAGCGCAAGCGCACCGGTATCGCCTCTTTGAAGATTCGCTACAACCAGGTCTTCGGCTACTACATTGAAATCTCCAAGCCCAATCTTCACCTCGCGCCCGCCGACTACGAGCGCAAGCAGACGCTCGTCAACGCGGAACGCTTCACCGCGCCGGAATTGAAGGAGTACGAGCGCAAAGTCCTTGACGCCGACGAGCGCATCCTGGAAATCGAACGCCGCCTCTTCACCGAGCTGCGCGCATGGATCGCCGGGCAGGCCGCCGCGCTGCGCCGCGCCGCAGGTGCCGTCGCCCAGCTCGACGTGCTGGTCAACTTCGCGCGCATCGCCGCCGCGCGCAACTACGCCCGCCCGGAGTTTTCCGATAGCGACGAGATGCTCATCGTCGCCGGCCGCCATCCGGTCATCGAAAAGCTCCTCGAAGACCGCGGCGAGCGCTTCGTGCCGAATGATTTGTACTTGAACGACTCATCGCACCTCATTCTTCTCATCACCGGCCCCAACATGGGCGGCAAGTCCACATATCTTCGCCAGGCCGCGCTCATCGCCCTGATGGCGCAGATGGGTTCGTTCGTGCCCGCCGCGCAGGCCAGGCTGCCCATCACCGACCGCATCTTCACGCGCATCGGCGCGCTCGACAACCTCGCCCGCGGCCGCTCCACGTTCCTCGTAGAGATGACCGAGGTCGCCACCATCCTGAACACCGCGACGAAGCACAGCCTCGTGCTGCTCGACGAAGTCGGCCGCGGCACAGCTACCTTCGACGGCCTCTCCATCGCCTGGGCCGTGGTCGAGCACATGGCCGCGCACACCCGCGCCCGCACGCTGTTCGCCACCCACTATCACGAGCTCACCGAGCTCGAAGAGTTGTTGCCCGAAGTAAAAAACGTGCATGTCTCGGTGAAGGAATCCGGCAGCGAAATCGTTTTCTTGAAGCGCGTCGAGCCGGGCAGCGCGGACAAAAGCTACGGCATCGAAGTCGCCCGCCTCGCCGGGCTGCCGCGCAGCGTCATCGAGCGCGCCCGCGAAGTGCTCATCCGCCATGAGGTCAGCGAGCACCAGTTGACCGAAGAACTTTCTCCGGGCGGAGCCACGCCGCACCAGGACGCTATCTTCGCCGCCATCGACCGCGAAGTCCTCGACGCGCTGCGCGACGCCGATCTCGACAACATGAAGCCCCTCGACGCCCTCAACCTCCTCGCCAAACTGAAAAAGCAAACTTCGTAGCCGGAAAAAGTATGAATCCACTCGCCAGATTAATTCTCCGTGCCAAGCACTGGCAGATTTTCATCATGTTGAGCAGCCCTTTGATGCTCGCGATGCCCATCATGGCCTATCACTTCCGGAACACTTTTCCTCTACCAGATGGAATTGGGAGCTATGAAATCACCATTGCGTTCCTGTTTTTCCTTTCCATGTGGTGCGACCTCGCCTGGCTGTGGGCTACAGGGGCATTTCTCAACTCAATAGCGTTGCCTGCGCTGAAAATGAAGACAATCTTTTTCCGTTTTTCCCTGCTTTACACGCTGGTGTATTACTCGGTGGATTGGATGGCGTTTCATACCGCAGATCCTGAAGTTTCCATCAAAATCTTCCCTTTGCATGCTTTCGCACTATTCTGTGGCTTTTATCTTTTGTCCTTTGTTTCGAAGAGCCTGGTCGTAGCGGAGACGAGGAAGCCGGTAGGTTTCCTCGATTATGCAGGACCGTTTTTCCTTATCTGGTTTTTCCCCATCGGCGTTTGGGTGATTCAGCCAAGAATAAATCGCTTGTATGCAGAGAGCCTCTCTCCCGCCGAGGAAATTCGACTGGAATCGCAGTTGTAGCAGCAACCTGTGCTGCCTTCGCGCAGGTTGCCACGGTCGCTCCTTCAATCACTCAATCACCAATTCTCCGTCGCGTGATAACCTACTCCCTATGCGTGCCCCCTTCCGCGGCTCTTCCCGGCCACTTCTCGTCCTCGGTCTCATGTCCGGCACTTCGGCTGATGGGATTGACGTCGCGCTCGCGCGCATTTCCGGCCGCCCGCCGCGCCTGAAGGCCGCGCTGGAAAACTTTCTTGCCGTTCCCTTCCCCGCCGAAGTCCGCGCCGCGGTCCTGCGCATCGCCAACGGCGCCGCAACGTCCACCGCGGAAATCAGCCAATTGAATTTTCTCTTGGGTGAGCTATTCGCCGCCGCCGCGCTCACCGCGTGCAAGAAGTTTCGCGTCTCTCCGCGGCGCGTCGCGCTCATCGGCTCGCACGGCCAGACCATCTATCACCAGGGCGCGCCGGGGCCGTTTCTCGGCGCGCGCCGCGTGGCCTCCACGATGCAAATCGGTGAAGCAGCAGTAATCGCCGCGCGCACGGGCATCACTACCGTCGCCGATTTTCGTCCCGCGGACATGGCCGCCGGCGGCCAGGGCGCTCCGCTCGTGCCCTTCGTGGATTATCTGCTCTACCGTGACGCCCGCCGCGGCCGCGTCGCGCTGAACATCGGCGGCATCGCCAACGTGACCGTGATTCCCGCCGCGGCGGCCCCCAAAAAAGTTTTCGCCTTCGACACCGGCCCCGGCAACATGCTCATCGACGCGCTCGTCCGCGAATTTTCCCACGGCAAGCAATCCTTCGACCGCGGCGCGCGCATCGCCTCGCGCGGGATGTTGCTCCCGTACCTGCTGCGCGAGTTGCTCGAAGACCCCTATCTCCGGCAACGCCCGCCGAAATCCGCCGGACGCGAGCAGTACGGCGAACCCTACGCGCAGCGCGTGCTGGCTTGGGGCCGCAAGAACAAAGCGCGCCCCGAAGACCTGCTCCGCACCGCCACCATGCTCACCGCGATTTCCATTGTGGACGCGCTGCAACGCTTCGTCCTGAAGCGCATCGCCGTGCACGATCTGATTATTTCCGGCGGCGGCGCGCACAATCCTCTGATTTGCGCGCAGCTCGCCTCCGGCCTGCCGGGAATTCGCATCCTGCCCTCCGCGGCCCTCGGCGTTTCCGAAGACGCCAAGGAAGCCTTCGCCTTCGCCATCCTGGCCTACGAAACGTGGCACGCCCGCGCCGCCAACCTCCCCGGCGCCACCGGCGCAAAGCACCCCGCCATCCTCGGCAAAATC
>JACOSF010000350.1 GCA_016179005.1 Acidobacteriota bacterium
CGCGCGCGCGGTAGGACTTGCGAGGTCGAAGGCCGCAGCCATCTCCGCTGGAACGACGTCAACCCGATTGATTTTCTGCGCCACCGCATCGGCCGTTACAAACCGGTGCGTCCCGAGGAATCAGCAGGGTTGCCGCCGCTGGTCGGCGGCGCGATCGGCTACTTTGGCTACGACTGCGTGCGCCTGGTCGAGCGCATCCCGGACACCGCGCGCGACGACCGCCAGCTCGACGATGCTGTGCTGATGTTCTACCTCGGCCTCGTCGCCTTCGACCACGTGCAGCATCGCCTGTGGATTATCCGTAACGTTTACACCGAAGGCCCAGGCAGCCTGCGCGCTAAGTACGACGCCGCCGCGCGTGAAATCGAGAAAACTCGCCGCGTGCTCGAGCAGCCGCTGCCCGCCACGAAGCGCCGCCGCGCGGGCGCCGCGCTGCGCGTCACCTCGAATTTCAGCAAGCCTGCGTATCTCGCCGCGGTGCGCAAGGCCAAGCAGCACGTCCGCGCCGGAGATATTTTTCAGGTCGTGCTCAGCCAGCGCTTCTCCGCGCACGTAAAGACCGACCCGTTCGAAATCTATCGCGCGCTGCGCGTGGTGAATCCTTCACCGTACATGTACTTCCTGCGCCTGGGCGACGTCGCCGTGGTGGGCAGTTCGCCGGAAATGCTGGTGAAGGTGCAGGGCCGCGACGCCTTCTACCGACCCATTGCCGGCACGCGCCCCCGCGGCCGCAACGCTGCCGACGACTGCCGCCTCGAAGCCGAGCTGCGCGCCGACCCCAAGGAGCGCGCCGAGCACGTCATGCTGGTGGACCTCGGCCGCAACGACCTCGGCCGCGTGTGCGACTACGGTAGCGTGCGCGTGGAAGAGATGATGTTCGTGGAAAAATATTCCCACGTGATGCATCTCGTTTCGCGCTTGCAGGGAAAGCTGCGCGCGGGCGTGGACTGCTTCGACGCGCTGATGGCCTGCTTCCCGGCGGGCACCGTCAGCGGCGCGCCGAAGGTGCGCGCGATGGAAATCATTGACCAGCTCGAGCCTACGCGCCGCGGCATCTACGCCGGCGCGGTGCTTTATCTCGATTTTTCAGGCAATCTCGATTCCTGCATCGCCATCCGCACGCTGGTGATGAAAGGCGGCGTGGCCAGCGTACAGGCCGGCGGGGGCATCGTTGCCGACTCCGTACCCGAACGCGAATTTCAGGAAACGGTGAACAAGGCAGGCGCTTTGCTCGCGGCGTTGGAAGCAGCGCAAAGGAGAAAGCTGTAGCGCCCGCCTTTAGGCGGGCATCTGGAAACTGTCAACTGACAACATGCTTCTCCTTCTCGACAACTACGACAGCTTTACCTACAACCTGGCGCAATACCTCGGCCAGTTGGGGCAGACACTCGATGTTCGGCGCAACGACCAGATCACGCTGGACGAAATCGAAACGCTCGCGCCCGAGCGCATCGTCATCTCGCCCGGCCCGGGCATCCCGCAGAACGCCGGAATCACCATCGCGCTGATCCGCCGCTTCGCCGGGAAAATTCCCATCCTCGGCGTTTGCCTGGGACACCAGGCCATCGGCCACGCCTTCGGCGGGCGTGTGATCCGCGCGCCGCATCTCCTCCATGGCAAGACCAGCGAGATCCGTCACGACGGCAAGACGATTTTCCGCGGCCTGCCGCAGCCCTTCACCGCCACGCGCTATCATTCGTTGATTGTCGAAAGAAAAAGCCTGCCGCGCGAGTTGGAGATTTCCGCCGAAACTTCAGATGGCCTGATTATGGGCCTGCGCCATCGCAAGCTTCTCGTTGAAGGCGTCCAGTTTCATCCGGAATCGGTCCTCACCGACTTCGGGATGCCACTGCTAGAGAATTTCCTGATACTGTGAACTCCAATGAAGCTAAAGACGCTTGGTCTCTTCGCCATCCTTGTAGTGGCCTTGATCGCTGCCTATCCCTTCGAGGTCACGGTCGCACCGGATTGGACAGTAAAGGTCGTTGATGAGGTTGGCCGCCCCTTGGTCAAAGTCACGGTGACGGAAACTACCCGGTATTACCCCTTTCAATTGTCGCCGAACGAGGAACGGCAGGTGACGGATGCCAGCGGCTTAGCTCACTTTTCTCGTCGCACCCTTCGACTGAGTCGGGCAGCTAGGACTTTCGCCTGCCTCAAGAGAATTATTGCCGAAGGCATCAAGTTCGGCTGCGGGCCGGAGGCTACCATCTGGGCGGAAAAAGTCGGGTATGGACCGATCTCGTATGATACAGACACAGGTTGGGACGGGCGCGTGGACCCAAGAAGTTCTCATATCGTTTTACAACAGTGTGCGAAAGGGAAAACCGGAAATTATTGCAGGGACGAAGTCCAATAGCCAAAACCCTTACGCCATGCAAACTAGCTAAGTCCGAGGGCTTTCGTTAGGGAACACTACCAGCGCAATTCCGCCAGCAGCGAGCCGAAAATTTCCATCCCGCGCCAGAGGTTGCCCACCCGCAGATTTTCGTTTTCGCTGTGCTGGTTGTTGTCGTGGTTGACGATGGGGACGCCGATCACCGGCAGCTTCAAATTTTCGAACAGGTACATCGGCGCTGAGCCGCCCAGTGTGGGCATCTTCACCACCGGGGCGCCCATGGCTTCTTCCACCACGCGCACAACCGCGCGCGACACGGGCAGGTCCATCGGCGTCCGCGACGCCGGATAGCCCGGCCCGCCGGTTACCCGCGCGATGAACGGATATTTTTCGCGCTCCTCGTTGGTGGGCTCCTCACTCGTCACGTAGAAGCCCTGTTTGCGGATGTGCGCAATCAGCCGCTCGACTTGCCGCTGCGGGTCAATGTTCTTCACCAGACGCAGGTCGAGCGACACCTCCGCCTTCGTGGGAATAATGTTTTGCGACTGCGCGCCAACGTAACCGCTCTGGATGCCGCGGACGTTGAGCGAAGGCTGATTGATCAGCTCCACGAGTTTTTTTCCGTTGCCTTCCGCCTTGGCAAAGTGCAGCTCGTGCATCAGGTCCGCTTCGTTTGCGGGCAGTTCCGCCAGCGCCTGCTTCTCGCGCTCGGAGAGCGGCGCAACGTCGTCATAGAAACCTTCAATCAACACGCGGCCGGTGGCGTCCTTCATCGAACCCAGCAGCCGCGCCAGATGAAACGCCGGATTCGGCGCCCAATTGCCGTAGTGGCCGCTGTGCAGCGCGCGCGTGGGGCCGTAAACTGTGATGTTCACGTCCGTCACGCCGCGATTGCCGAAGAAAAGCAGCGGCCGCCCCGATTGGTGCACCGGGCCGTCAATGGTGAGCAGCGCGTCGCCGCGGAAAAGATCGCGGTATTTTTCCAGCACTTTCCCCAGATTCGGCGACCCAGCCTCTTCTTCGCCGTCGAGGATGAGTTTCAGGTTGACCGCCAGCGGGATTTTCTTCACGCGCAGCGCATCGAGCGCTGCGAGCAGCGCGACGATGGGCGACTTGTCGTCCGACGCCGAGCGCGCGTAAATGCGCCAGTCGTCCTGATACGCCGTGCCCGCGGCCGGGAAGGGAATCAGCGTCCCGCCAGCCTCCAGCGATTTCGTGCGCAGAGCGGGCGCGAAAGGCATCGTGCCGGCCCACGCCTTGGGGTCCACCGGCTGGCCGTCGTAGTGCGCGTAGAAAATCACCGTGCGCGCGGCGCCGCGCGTCGTTAATTCGGCGTAGATCGCCGGACCGCGGCCCGCGATGGGGAGAAATTGCACGCGCAGTCCGCGCGCCTCGAGCATCGTCTTCAACTTTTCGGCATTTCTTTGTATGTTCGGCGCGTCGCTGACGATATTGGGAATGGAAAGCAGCTCGACCAGTTCGCGCGTGATGCGATGTTCGTTGGCCTGGCGATATTCACGCACTGCACCGGCCACGCGGGCCGCCGCTGGAGCGGTTGACACCTGCGCGGTCGCGGGATAAAGTGCTCCAAGCAAAAGAGAGCAGAGAAAAATTATGCGCTTCAAGACGGTCCTCCTCTAAAAGCTGTTGCGATCGGCAACGTCTGACACTTCTTACGCGCCGACATTATAGGTATCCTGAGTCCTTTCCGGTTGTGTTTTTCCGGATGCGCGAACTCCCGAATGGGTGAAGGGTTTTCCGAGATGAGCGACTTCGCATTGCAGGTTGAAAACCTGGTGAAGGTGTACCAGCCGCGCGGGCTCCGATGGAATCGAAGCCCGCGCGCGCCGGTGCGCGCCGTGGACGGCTTGAGCTTCGAGGTGAAGCGCGGGCAGATCTTCGGCCTGCTCGGCCCCAACGGCGCGGGCAAGACCACCACGCTCAAGGTGCTGAACACGCTGATCCGCCCGACCAGCGGCCGCGCCAGCGTGCTCGGCTACGACGTTGTTGCGCAGCCGCTCGAAGTCCGCCGGCACATTTCCGTGGTCATCCAGGAATCCGCCGCCGAACTTTTTTTGAGCACGCTTGACAATTTGCTCACCTTCGCGCGCTTCCACTCCGTGCCACCCGCCGAGGCGCATCGCCGCGCCGAAAAAGTGATGGACCTCTTCCACCTGCGCGAAGAAGCTGCACGCAAGGTGCAGGACCTGAGCGGTGGTTTCCGCCGGCGCGTTCAGGTGGCCAAGGTGTTCATGGTGGATACGCCCGTCGTCTTCATGGACGAATTTTCCACGGGCATGGACCCCATCCTGAAGCGCGCAGTGATGAGTTACCTACGCGAGGAGGCCGCGCGCGGCCGTACCATCGTGCTCACCACGCAAATCCTCAGCGAGGCCGAGGAGCTGTGCGACGACATCCTGATCATGAACAGGGGCAGGCAAGTGGCCCGCGGCGATCTGCGCGCGCTGAAGCTGCTTTCCGAAAACGTGTACGACGTTTCGCTCACGTTTGAAAAGCTGCCCGCGGCCATCGAGCAGCACCTCGCGCCTCTCGCGCCGCGGCGAATGCAAGTTAGCGGCAACAGCGTGGAGTTCAGCGTGAAGGCCGACGAGGCGCGCGTGCTGGCACTCGTCGCGGAGCTGGCTAAACGAGAGCGTGTGCTGCGCGTCGAAGTCAGCGGCGCCAGCCTGGAAGATATTTTTGTGGAGCTGATGAAGTAGCGGGGGCTTTACGCCCCCGCTTGCGGCGGGGCAAACCCGCCACTACGGAGCGCATCATGTCCGCCATTTCCGCGATGCTGTACCGCGAAGGCAAAATCCGCGTCACCAACGTGACGTTTATTTTCTGGGACTTGTTTTACCCGCTCGGCTACCTGCTGGTCTTTGGCGTGATGATGAACTACATGGTGGGCAAGCAGTTTCCGCTGGTGGGCGTGGATTACAATTCGTTTTTCCTCGCCGGCGTGCTGGGCATGGCCAGCTTCGGCATCGCTTCGAACACCTCGTGGTCGTTCTTTCTCGACCGCGACAATGGCATCTTCTACGAGATGCTCACCTACCCGCTCAGCCGGGCCGAGTACTTGCTCGGAAAGGTGCTGTTCACCGTGTTCATTGCGCTCGTGCAGACGGCCATCACGCTGGGCCTGGGGGCGCTCGCGCTTGGCATTCCACTCCGGGTTGACTTGCTGCCGCTGCTTTTTCTCGCCGTGGCCGGCGGCACCGCAGGTTGGTTTTTCTTCTACGCGATCTTCGCGCTGTGGACGCGCCGCAACGACGTCTTCAACAGCGTCACGTCTGTTTTCTATTTTGTTTTCTTGTTTGCCAGTTCGATGTTTTATCCGCTGGAGCCGCTGCCAGCGTGGTTCCGCGTCGCCGCGCTGGCCAATCCCGTCACCTGGCACGTGGACCTGATGCGCTACCTCACCATCGGCTTCGGCAACCCGCGCACCGTTGCCA
>JACOSF010000351.1 GCA_016179005.1 Acidobacteriota bacterium
ATGCGCCGCACCGGCGCCTCCTATCAGGAAATGTTCAAGAAAGTGAAGAACCAGCTGGCCCACGAAAGGAAACTCATCCTACGCTGAATGCGCCTCTCCCGTGCCAAGATCGTCCGCCTCTCCCACTGCATCATCGACCAGTTCGTGGCCAGTGACGACGTCGAGTTCATCGAAGACCGCGAGACCATTCGCAAAGGCATCGTCACCATCCTCGAAGCCCTCCTCAAGGATGAGGAGGGCATCGACGCGGAAGTCCGCAAGAAAATCACCTCGCAGAAGAAAGAAGTCCCCGAGGGAAGCGCCGAGTGGGACATCCTCTACCGCAAATATTACTCGGAGGAGATGAAGCGCCTCGGCGTGGAAGAGCAGAGTTTCCAGCACCGATAACGCGCAAAAACAAAAAGGGCCCCGTCCCGATCCCGAAGCTTTGGAACGGACGAAGGAGCTGCTTGCCGCCGAGTGCAAACAAAAAAGGCCCCGAAAAATCGGGGCCTTTCGTTTTTCGATTTTCGTTTTTCGAATTTCGATGTTTTACGGCCGGCGCTTCAGCACGGGCCGGTCATCATCTTCCGTCTTCTTTTCTTTGTCCTTGTCCGTGCTCTTCTTGTCCTTGTCCTCTTCGGTGCGCTTGCGCAGGGTGGGTTTGCCAGGCTCGTCGTCCTTGGCCTTGGAGCCGGCCAGCACCTGGCGCAGCCGTTGCTTCACCAGGTCGAATTCCGATGTGCTGACCACGTACTCGTTTCGCACCGGCAGGATCTGCGCGATTTCTGCCTGCGTTTTCTGGATGCGTTCCGGCGTAGGCGGGTGTGAAGCAAAAATCTTGGGGATGCTCCCCGGTTGGCGCTTCTCCTCGGCGCGGATCTTCTCGAAGAAGCTGACGTAGGCATTGGGGTCGTAGCCCGCCGCGAACATGTACTGCAGTCCGAGGTAGTCCGCTTCCCGCTCGGCGTCGCGCGAGAATTTCAGGAAGGTCATGGGGATCAGGAAATTCGAAGCTTGATAGATGCCGTAGCCGGTCCAGCCGGCCGGCCCGAAGATCAACAGCGGCAGCATGGCCCACTGGGCGATTTCCGCCTTGGTCATGTTCTTGGTGACGTGCCGCGCGGTGACGTGAGCGATCTCGTGCGCCATCACTCCGGCCAGTTCCGCTTCTTCATCCGCGCGCAGGATCAGCCCGCTGTTCACGTAGAAAAACCCGCCCGGCAGCGCGAAAGCGTTGAGCTCGTCGGAATCGATTACCTTGATGGTGAAGGGCACCTTGGCGTCGGAGTTGCGCACCAGGTTCTGCCCCACGCGGTTCACGTACTCCGCGACCACGGGGTCGTCCACCAGCTTGGCCGTCCGCTCAATCTCCTGGGCGTAATACTTTCCCAGCGCCATTTCTCTTTCCAGCGAGTACAGGTTCAGCCCGCCGCCCACTCCGCGGTTTCCAATCTGGTCCACGTCGGACTTTTTGTCTTTGGGCTTCTGTTTTTGCTCTTGTTGCTGCGGGCTGGCAAAGGCAGGTGCAAAGGCCAGCGTTGTGGCTAGCAGGGAGGCCACGAACAGCTTTGCCGGGCTTTTCATGAAAATCCTCCGCGAGCGCTCGGTCGATACCCGGATTATACACCCGGTCGCGACCCTCTATTCGTCATTTCATTGGATGAGGATTGCGGGCAAAGGGTTTCCCCCGGCCCGGGGCTGCCCAAACCGACGGTTCATTGACACCGGCGCAACTTATGACTACAGTTCGTCGCGCGGAGAGGTTCTATGCCCGTACATAAGATCCAAGTCGGCCAGGTCTGGAAGAAGAGCGACACCGGCGTAAACTACCTGGTCACCAAAGTGTACTCGGAAGCCCTCGCCACCTTTGCTGTGCTGCGCAAGGCCGGCGCCGAAGAGGAAGACCGCCTGCGCGCCAAGGTCGAGCGCGCCGGCGGCACCGAAACGCTTCCCGGTTTCACCTACGCGCAGGAAGCCGAAAATTTCTAAGCCCACCGCTTAGATCGACCGCACCCGTAGGCCCACCACGTCCTCCACCTGCATCACTTCGCGCACCAGAAACGGTTCGGCGTACTTCACCCCGGCGAGGTGCCCGTAAAAGCGCGCCACCAGGTGCATGCGCTCTTCCAATTGGTCCAGAGGGATGTGCACTTTTCCGCCGCGTTGACGTACCTTCGGACGGAACTGCGAGCCGTACGCCAGAATTGCCCGCTTGCGCCGCTCGAACTGCCTGGTGATATCCACCACAAACGTCGGATGCACCGAGCGGTCGTACGCCGTGGCATAGATCAACTTGAACGGACGGAAGGCCTCGCCTTCCAGCTTGAGTTGTTTCAGGCCCGCCAGGAAACAGCCCTCGTAGGCCAGTTGCGACGCCGTGTAGTGGTCCGGATGGCGCCCTTCCCAGTAGGGCAGAATCACCGTGTGCGGACGCAGCGCGCGGATTCTCCGCGCCACGGCCAGCTTGTACTCCTCGGCGACTGTCAGATGTGCGTCCGGCAAACCCAGGTTCTCACGGTGCTTCACGCCCATGATTTTCGCCGCACGCGCCGCTTCCTTCAGGCGCGTCTCCGGCGTGCCGCGCGTGCCCATCTCGCCCTGCGTCAGGTCGAGGATGCCCACCTTGTGCCCGCGCTCGGCCATCTTGATCACTGTGCCGCCGCAGGTCAGCTCAACGTCGTCGGGGTGCGCGGCAATCGCCAGC
>JACOSF010000105.1 GCA_016179005.1 Acidobacteriota bacterium
AGGACTGCCACCGCCGTGAGCACTTGTCCGATGACTGCGTATGGCGCATTTGTGTGGTAATAGTCCGACAGCTTCAGCGACTCCAGCGAACTCTTGAATTTGCTGATCGCATCCCTCATTCGGGTGGGAGTTCCGGGCAAAGTTGCAGACCCGTCGGCGAGCAGGGTCTCCATCAGCACTTGCTCCTCGGCGGGCAAATCGGAGTCTTCCTTGCCAGTGCGCTTGATCTCCACTGGGCCACCGGGCTCCTGCCGGATGGTCGCTGCACCGCGGACTGCCATGTCAATAATCGCCGCACCCACCGCTTTGTTATCGAAACCGCGGCGGTCAACGAACCGGAGCTTCGCTGGAGAAAACCCGGCCGGGGGCTCGTACAGCGCCATGATGCTACCGCCGAAAGGGTCGCGCCCCGCCGCTGCCCAGGCCACGAGGTAATACAGCAACAGGAAGAGGAACGTGCCCGCCATCCACACGAGCTCCGGGTTATCGTGCGCGAAGATCCCCCAGCGCTCTTTCCGGGACGGTTCTGCGATAAATCCCTTCGGAAACGCGACATCAATGGTCATTCCCGAGCCCGGCGGCAGCTCGCGGGTAGATTGAAAAACCACAGCGCCGCGGGCATCCGTGGAGGCCGTGTAATCCGCGCCTTTGGTGCCCACCGGACCGGTATAGCCATACGTCCTTATCGACGCGGCCGGCACCCCGCTCGGCAGGTGGGCTACCGCCGTCGCCTTCACAATGGGGAACTTCCAGAAATTGCCCGTCGCATTCCAATAGAGTTCGTCGTGATCGGGGAAAGAACGCAACTGCCGCGAGGTCTTGTAAATCAGCTCGTAGGTGTGGTCGCCCGGACTGACAATTGTGTTCGCGCTCCCGATGCGCACCCGCGTGCCTTGCTCGAAGTCCTCCGTCCCGAACGGCTCCGGTTCGCCGTCGCGTTTGACGGAGACCACGACAAACGGCGTCTGCAACCGCTCCCCCCATGCACCGTGAAAGCGAGTGGGAAAATCGCGAAAGATTCCATGCTGGATCTGCTTACCCGATACGTGCACCGTCAGCGTCTCGGTCACCAGCAAGGTAGCATCCGCATTTACCACCGTTTCGCTGCGGAACTCGAGGATTCGCTCGGGAAGCTGGCGCTGCGCCTCGACATCGGCCATGGCGGGACCCGGTGAAGAAGCTGCGGCCGCGACGGCAGTTCCGCTCCTCAAATCGAAAATGCTGTTTGCCCAGGGGCCTCCGCATCGTTCCCGCGAGTTTCCCGAGCACGGCATGTTGCACTCGGACTCCGCGCGCTTGCCGTATCGGTTGAAGCTGTTTCCACAGAAGCAATACGACGAAAACTGCGTACCTGCGTAACGGAAATTCTGTGACCGACAAAACGCCTGGCAGCTTGCCGCCGTCATGCCGGGCCCCTGAGACGATGCGTCTCCGAGGTCGCGAACGGGCTGGTCCTTATAGCATCCAAGGTAAGCGGGGGCGCGTGCTGCGGTGCGCTTCACAGACGATTTCTGGGCGCGAGACGCTGCTCGTGCCGTCTCCATATCGGCTGGGTTGGGTTGTTGCGCGACCACAGGCAGGAGGAAGACTGCGGTGATTGCAGCGAGAGTAAGCAGTCGGCGCATGAAGGAAACCTCCATTGCTGCCGAGCGAAGAGTACCATACTGAAGCGCGGGTAGCGTGTCATGAGTCGTGTGGCGTACATGGAGAGAAATTACTGGATCAGAACGTCCGCTGGACGGATGGCCGCGTTGAATTGTCGCGTGCTATCGTGGGAAACGCCTGCGCCATGGAAGCAGACTAGTCCTTTCTTTTCCTTGAGCTGAAAACTGGTGGGCCTGGGGGGATTCGAACCCCCGACCTAAGCTCTAGGAAGACAGAAGCCCTTTTTGCAGGGAGTTGAAAAGTTCTGATTATGTTTGAACTGTCAAGCAGTTGCGGATTCTGCGTTCTGAATCGTTCTGATTCGTTCAGACGCGTTCTGAACAGAAAACCATGACAATCTTATGACACTCGATTCGAAGGTGCGTAAATGAGTTTGTTTGAAACGGCCACTAGACAAGGTCTCGGCCTGTTAACTTTTGAATGCAGCGCTAAGAGTTGAGACCTGACCCCCATCCTTTATTGCTTGACCAGTTCGACCCGGCGGTTCTTGGCCCGCCCCTCCTCGGTGTCGTTCGATGCGACGGGTGCAAACTGGCCGCACCCGTGGGATCTCAGGCGGGCCGCGGCGATGCCGTGGTCGCGCACGAGCACCTGGAGGACGGCCGTGCCCCGGTCCTGGGAGAGCTTGATGTTGCTATCCACATCGCCCACGTTGTCCGTGTGGCCCACGACATGGATCTTGAGGGTCGAGTCAGCATTCAGGAGCTTGGCGATTTCCCCGATGGCCGGGGCCGACTCGGGCTTGATGGTGGACTTGCCCGTGTCGAATAAGATGCCGTAGACCGCCGCGTGCCCCGTGACTCGGATGTCCTTGCCCAAGGCCGCCGCGTCCGCCACGATGTGCTGCTCCATCGCCTTCTTCTCGACGATCCGCAGCCAGATCTTCCCGTTGCCTTTCCCGACCTCCACCCACGTTTCCTGGCCACCCTTGACGATCTTCCCGTTCACCCATCGGGCAGGCTCACTCCCGAGAATCGTGCCCCCGACTTTCTGGATGGCGGCCTCGTAGTTTCGCACGACGGCGAGACCGCTCGGTTCGCTGGCCTTTTGTCCGGTGAAGGAGTAGGTGAGAAAGGTGAACCTGCCTTCGACCGGAGTCTTGGCCGTCGAGCCCTTCATCGAAGAGAATTCGTAGACTCCGTATTCCTCGACCTTGCAGGCCTCGATGCGGTAATCCGGCATGCGGGTGGGGAATAGCGGGTGGTCTTTGCAGCCGGCGCTGTCCGGCTGCTGGGCGGCGACGCCAGTCGCCAGCAAGAGAACTATCGCGCTCATCAGAATGATCGATGCTTTTTTCATAAACTTCCTTTTCTCCATTATTTACCGAAATCGGCCTTACCAAAATTGGCGATGACCTCCAGCGCCGCGGCCCTTGCTGCCCCCGCGCTCATGTTCCCGTCGATCTTGATGTTGATCTTCGTGGAATCGGCGGGTGGCCATCCTTCGTGCGGATTATGCACGAAGGGTGGGTCTTTGGGTATTCGATTGTGCTCGTTGAAGAGGCTGGTGGGCCTGGGGAGAGTCGAACTCCCGACACACGGTTTAGGAAACCGTTGCTCTATCCATCTGAGCTACAGGCCCGCACGGAAGAAGATCGTTCCTAGTATGCCACTTGCCCCACGCGGTTGCACTACTGGACTGCTTCGGTTGCACAAACGTTGCACCCGCTCTCGTTTTCCCACGTTGCTTGCTTTGAAGTCAGAGGTCCCGAATCATGCCTAAACCACCTGTCCAGTTCTAGCGGGGTGCAGCACAGCGCACCGCCTGCATCGCTATTCAACGGGAGGCTTTTGCCAACCGCCGAGCGCCTGCTCGATTTTTTCAGCGATGGCCAGCACAAGCTCTTCTTCGTAGGGTCGTCCGACAACCTGGACACCGATCGGCAAACCCTCCGGCGAGCGCCCCGCGGGCACAACGGCCGCTGGGTTCCCCGTCAGGTTGAACCACTGCGAATACCGCATCGTGTCCACGAAGGAAGCGCGAGCGCCGTTCTTCGTCCATCCCTCCTCGCCGTGACGAAACGCCGGGCCGCTCGAAACCGGACACAGCAGCACTGGGAATTCTTCCATCTGCGCGAGCCACTGGCTGCGGCACTGATCGCGTTCGAGCCAGGAATTGAGCAGGCTTTGCAAAGTCAGCGGCGTTTCGGCCGCCACGAGGCCGAGATAGTCTCTCAGGATCGGGCTCAACTCGGATTCGTGTCCGGCCACGAGCGGACCGAGCAGCAAGTTGCCGACACTCCCAAAGAAGGTCCACCACAACTTGTGAGCCTGCTCGAGCCCCTCCGGCCGGAACGGCACGACCTCAAAACCCTGCTCTTCAAGCGCACGGGCCGCGGCTCGGACGGCGGCGCGCGTCTCCGGCGTGACGGATGTGGCGCCATGGTCCTCGAAGTAGCCGACGCGCGTCTTGCGCGCCTCTGCTTCGCCGACGTGACGAAATGGGATTGGCGCCGCAGAGACATCGCCGCAATCCGGGCCCGCCATGACTTCGAGCAGGAGTTCCAGGTCGCGCACGGTGCGCGCCATCGGCCCCACCACTCCCAGCCATGCGAACGGCCCCAGCGATTGCGGAAAATGGCCGGTGCAGGGGATGCGTCCCGGTGTGGGCTTCAGCCCACAGATGCCGCTGAAGTGCGCGGGCACGCGGATCGAGCCGCCCCCATCGCTCCCCACGCCAGCGGCGGAGCAGCACGCGGCAATCGCCGCGGCCTCGCCGCCGCTTGATCCGCCCGGGGTGCGCGCGAGGTCCCACGGATTGTTCGTCCGGCCGTAAAGCAGATTGTCGGTCACATAGGCCATCAGCATTTCGGGCACGTTGGTATTGCCGAGGACGATGGCGCCGGCCGCGCGGAGGCGCGCCACCAGCGGGGCATCCTGCGCGGCGACGTAGCCGGCGCGGAGCTTTGTGCCGGTTTCGCAGCGCAGGCCCGCCACGTCAATCGAACTCTTGATGGTTACGGGTACGCCATGCAGCGGGCCGAGTGCGTTCCCGTGCATCACGGCGGCTTCCGCGGCGCGGGCCTCTTCCAGGGCGCGCTCCGCGCTGAAGGAAATGATGGCGTTGATCTTCGGATTCAGGCGGTCGATGCGGTCCACATGAGCCTGCACCAATTCCACCGGCGATATTTCTTTGCCGCGAATTCGCGCGGCCATCTCCGCGGCCGATAAGCAGGTCAGCTCCGTCACACGTTTCTCCTCTGGAAGAACCGCGAAGTATAGCACGTGACAATTTCTGTCCGCCGAAGGCTCGAGTCGCGTGTGGGCCCGGAGTAGCACAAGCAGGTTGAATCGGGTAGGATACTGGCTTCCACGGCGAATGAAAGGGTTCCCAATGCGCAAGTTTCTGAAAATCGCAGGCGTGATCGTGGCGCTGTACGCAGTGGCCAGCGGCGTGCTCCTCGCCGCCATGTATCAGCCTCCCGACAAATTCGGCGCGTTCATGGCCAAAATGCCGAAGCCCTTTATGTATGTTCTTCCTTTTCCTCCGCTGTGGAAGATGGCGCGCGCGGGTCAACTGCGCGCAGGCGACATGGCCCCCGATTTTTCCCTGGAGACGGTGGACAAGAAATCGCGTGTGGAACTGGCTTCCTTTCGCGGGCAAAAGCCGGTGGTGCTGGTCTTCGGCAGCTACACTTGACCTCCCTTCCGGCGGGAGGTTCCCGCCCTGAATCAGCTTTATCGGAAATACAAAGACCAGGTCGCCTTCTACGTGATCTACATCCGTGAGGCGCATGCCAGCGATGCGTGGCAGATGGAAAGCAATGTTCGCGACCAGGTGATGTTCGCCTCGCCGAAGAACGCCGAGGAGAGAGCCGAAATCGGCCAAATGTGTGTGGTGAAGCTGGGCATCGAGTTGCCTGCGCTGCTGGACAGTTTCGACAACGCCACCGAAGTGGCCTATACGGGCTGGCCTGACCGGCTCTACGTGATCGACCGCGATGGGCGCAT
>JACOSF010000356.1 GCA_016179005.1 Acidobacteriota bacterium
CCGGTCGCTGCGAAAACTGAACGGCGCGCGCAGCACGCCGCGGATGTCCGGAGCCAGCCGCGCCACTTCCCTGCCGTAGGGATCAATCGAAACAGTGTAGCCGTTATTCGTCGCGCGCAGCAGCCAGCGGCGATTCTCCACAGCGCGCACGCGGGCCATCGCTAGGTTCTGCTCCGGCGCAGATGATCGTCCGTACCAACCATCATTCGAGATATTGACCAGCAACTCCGCGCCCAGGGCCGTGAACTGGCGCACCTCGTTCGGAAACATCGCCTCGAAGCAGATGAACGCGCCGAACTTGTGCGGCGGTCCGGGCGTGCGCATTTCCCACGGCGCCGGTCCGTCGGGCAGTTCGCCTGTGCTGTACGCCGCGCCGGGCTGATAGTCGCCCACTTCGGCGACGAGGTGCTCGGCAAACTTCAGCCAGCGCCGCAGCGGCACGTACTCCCCGAACGGCACCAGATGAATTTTATCATATTGAAAGACGCGCTTCCCCGAAGGGTCCAGCAGCACCGCGCTGTTGTACGGCTGCAGGCGGTCGTCCGCCCCGGGCCGCCACTCGACCACGCCGACAAGAAAGTGCGCGCCGGAGTCGCGGGCAATTTTCTCCGCGCGCGCGGCGAATTTGGGATCGAGGAAATAAAACGGCGCGGGCACTTCGGGCCAGACGATCAGCGTCGCCCCCGGCGCGGCGGCTGTGCCCTGCCGGGCTGCTTCCACGCTGAGGCGCTCAAGCTCGTCCATCTCCCCGGCGTGCTGCTCCATCCAATCCGCGGGATACGCGGGCAACTCGGGAAAATTTGTCTGCACCAGAGCGGCGACGCGGTCCGCATGGGCTTGCGGGAGAGCACGATTGCCGATCAAAGTGACCACGACAAGCACGAGAGCGACACCCAGCCCCATGGCGATGCGCGGGCTTTTCCAGAAAGGTCGCTCAGGAACATGCAACACCCACACGATGAGTGCTGCGCCGGAAGCCATCAGGAAGGACAGACCGTAGATGCCCGTCACGGAAGCAAGTTGAAGCAAAGCGGGGCTTTTCGCCGCGACGTAGCCCGCCAGGTTGATCGGGTAGCCCAGGATGGGGGCATGCGTTTGCGTGTACTCGAACACCACCCACAAGAACGGTGCTGCCAGCAACGCGCGGCCCTCAGACCGCCTGCTCAGATGCGCCACGCAAAACGAAAAACCTGCCGGAAAAAACGCAAGAAACACCACCAGCGACTCCATGACGCCCGCAGCCGGCAAGGGATCCAGACCCCCGTGGTCGCGCATCACCGTGTAGATCCAGGGAAGCGAGGCAGTGTGGAAGGCCACTCCGAAAACGAAGCCGCAGGCAAAAGCAAGCCATCGGTTCACTTGGAGCAAGAGGAAGATCAGCAAGGCAAAACACATCAACCCGCCAAACGTAAACGTGCCGGGATCGAAGGCGAGCGACCACACGTAACCCCCGCACGCGGCAAAGAGCAGGCGTAGAGACCAGTGGAGTTTCATTCCGCCGTCAGCGCTTGGTGATGGCTTTGAAGCCTTCGCGCTCGAGGGCTTTCTTGGCGGCGTCGGCGGCTTTGCCGTCCGGATACGGCCCCACCTGCACGCGGTAGAGGTTTCCGGTGGCCGGTGTGAGCAGAAACGCCGGAAACTGTTTTCTTTGCAGCGCCTCAACCAGCGCCAGCGCGTCGCCTTCGCGCGTCAGCGCGGCTATTTGCAGCACCACATGCCCGCGCGGAATCACCGGAGCTTTCGTCAGTGCATTCTTTGACGGCGCGGCCGGCAACTTCGCCACCCGCGCTGTTTTCTCCGGAGATTTCGTCGTCGCGCTTTCCGGCTTGATGGGCGTGGAGCTGATCACCGGCGGCGGCCCGCCCGTGGCCGCGGGCTTCGCCGGCGTTTCCAGTTTGCCGGGCGACTTTTTCGCATCGGCGCCGTTGATAAAATCCCAACTCGACGGAGCAGGCGACGGAGTTGCTGTCTTCTCCGCGGGCCGCGCGGAGGCATTCGAGGCGGAGACAGCCTTCACGCTGGAGTCCTGCTGCGTGCGTCCCATCACGTAGCCCAGCGTGAAGAACACGCCGCACAGCACCACCACGCCGAGAAACATTCCCACTACGTGGCGGCTTTCCAGTACCGTCTCGCGCCCTCCTCCGCCCGGTTTTTTCATGCTTCCGTTGGACATTGCTTATTTCGGCTCTTTCATCGATTTCGCCCAAAGGCTGATGAGGTCGATCGGCAGCGGGAAAACAATCGTAGTGTTCTTTTCCACGCCGATTTCGGTGAGCGTCTGAAGGTAGCGGAGCTGGATGGCCGCGGGCTGCGTGGCCAGGACTTCCGCAGCCTGCGCCAGTTTTGTGGAGGCCTGGAATTCACCGTCGGCGTGGATCACCTTGGCGCGACGCTCGCGCTCGGCCTCCGCCTGTTTGGCGATGGCGCGTTGCATTTCTACCGGAATGTCCACCTGTTTGACTTCCACCTTCGTCACCTTAATACCCCACGGTTCGGTGTCGTGGTCAAGGATTTCTTGTAACTTGGCGTTTACCTTTTCGCGCTCGGAGAGGATGTGGTCCAGCTCGAACTGGCCGACGATGCTGCGCAGCGTGGTTTGTGCGAGCTGCGAAGTCGCGTACAGATAGTTCTCCACCTCGCGCAGCGCGCGGTTGGCGTCCACCACCTTGAAATAGCACACCGCATTCACCTTCACGGAAACGTTATCGCGCGTGATGACGTCTTGCGGCGGCACGTCCAGCGTCACCAGGCGCAGCGGGATGCGGTACAGCGTCTCGATGGGCCACAGCACGATGCGCAGCCCCGCGCCCTTGGCGTCCGGCAGCATCCGCCCCAGCCGCAGCACCGCGCCGCGCTCCCACTCCTTGATGATGTACAGGGAGTTCCAGAACCAGATGAAGAAGATTACGATCGCTACGATCCATGCGTATTCCATTGCGTCCTCCGTCAAAAATCTTTGGAACGGCTACTGCCAGTACCCGCGGCCCCCGCTGCGGTCTTAAACGTCTTTCGCCGGCGCTGCGGCCGCTGCTGCCTGCGGCGTGCCGGCCAATTCTACATGTAACGTCAGCCCGTCAACCTTCAACACGCGCACCCGCGCGCCCTTGGGCAGTGGCCGCGGCGCCACCACGCTCCACAGCACGCCTTGCACGAAGGCCTGGCCGTGATAGGAGCCGTCGGCCTGCGGCGTTTCCGCCGCGGTGGTCACTTCCCCGCTCGCGCCGGCCATTTGCTCCATGCCCGTGGACGGCCTCCACGAAAACGATTTGAACACCTGGCGCATGAGAAAAACGGTGATCAGCGCGAAGGGCAGCGTGACGATCACGGCCACCTTCGGGCTCACGCCCGCTCCGGTGATGCCCGGCTTGATCAGCAGCATCGCGCCGAAGAACATCGCCAGTGCGCCCGCCATCCCGAGCAAGCCGTGACTCGTGATTTTCGCCTCGAGCACGAAGAGAACCAGCGCCGTCAGGATCAGCAGCACGCCGACGGCGTTGATTGGCAGGATCTGCATGGCCACCAGCGCCAGTATAAGCGAAACGCCTCCCACGATGCCGGGAAGGATCAGCCCCGGATTGCTGAACTCAAAATAGATGCCGAGAATGGCCAGAATCACCAGGATGAACAGCACGTCCGGGCGCGCAATGCGCCCCAGAAATCGCTGGCGCGCGTTCATCTCGAACGACGTCCGCACCGGGCTGGGCAGGGCCAGCTTCACCGTCGTGCCGTCGAAGCGGCGGATCTCGCGCCCGTTCAACTGCGCGAGCAGGTCTTCGGTGCTCGGCGCGATCAGGTCGATGAGCTTGCCGTCGAGCGCTTCTCTTTCCGTGAACGCTTTGGCCTCGGTGACGGCGAGCTCGGCAAGCTGCACGTTGCGTCCGCGCTTTTCGCTGATGCTGCGGAGATACGCGGCGGCATCGTTCATCACCTTCTTGCGCAGGGTCTCGTCAATCTGCACGGGCTGGCCGCCGATGACGAAGATGGGCGAAGCCGCGCCGGTGTTGGTGCCCGGCGCCATCGCCGCCACGTCCGCGGAGAGCAGGATGTAGAAGCCGGCCGAAGCGGCCCGCGTCCCCGCCGGCGACACGTACACCACTGACGGCACCGGCGACGTGATGATTTTCTGAATGATGGCGCGCATCGAGCTGTCCAAGCCCCCGGGCGTGTTCATGGTGATGAGCACCAGCCGCGCATTTGTGCGCGCGGCTTCGTCGAAGGCATCGTTGATGAAATCCGCCTGCGTGGGGTAAATCGCGTCATCCAGCCGCACTTCCAGTACGCGGGCGGATTCTGGATGCGCAGGAGGAACAGCCGGAGGCGCCTGGCCTGCCGCAACCAGCGCGATTCCGGCAACCATCAGCAGAGCGGCACTGAGCAACCATTGTGTCCGTCTCATAGGCGGCCTCCTGCTCGGTCTTTCCACTGCGCGGCTCGTGCGGCCCGGACGTGCCGCGCCGCCGCAGCCGCACTGAGGAAAAGCGCCGCGGCGAAGACGGTCCGAGGCAGCATGCTGCTAGCAGTATAGCAGTAGTCGAAAACGGAGAGGGCGCGGAGATTTCGCGGAGCAGCCAAACCGGCGGCAAGGCACGGCGGCGCCGGTGCCCTTGACGTAGCGCCGCCGTCCCGGCGGCTCCGTCTAGAAAGAACCGGCAAGATGCCGGCG
>JACOSF010000106.1 GCA_016179005.1 Acidobacteriota bacterium
CCAGCCCATGTCCACCTGCCACCAGCGCAGGCCGAAGCGCGCGGAAGTGGCATTGTGGTGGTGGTTGCGGTGCCAGTTTTCGCCCCAGGCGGCCAGTTGCAGCGGGCCGAGCCACCAGACGTTCTGGCTGGTGTCGCCGTCGGCGTTCTTGCCCAAGTGCGTCAGGCTGTTGACGAAGCACTGCATGTGCAGCGAATAGACCAGGCGGATGGCGCCCATCCAGAAAAATCCCTGCCAGCCAAACGCCACGCCGCACAGCAGCGAAAGCGCGAGCAGCGGCACTTCCGCGTAGGTCCAGAACTTGTAGGTGCCGCGGGTGAACTCCGGGCACCAACGCTTGGCGTCGGCGGGTTCCGACTGGTAGAGCCAGCGCAAATGCGCCCACCAGAATCCGCCTTGCTTCGGACTGGAGATGTCGTCGGGGGAATCGGCCGTGGCGTGGTGATGGCGGTGATACGCGGTCCAACTGGCCGGCGCGCCGGAGCCGTTGAACATGGCGCCGAAGATGAGCAGGTTTTCAACGAACTTGTTCAGCTTGACGGTGCCGTGCGAAAGCGAGCGGTGATAACCGACGGTGGTGCCGAAGCCACCCAGCAGCGTGAAGAGCAGCGTCAGCCCGATGACGGGCAGGCTGGGCGTGGGAAAGAGGATCAGGCCAATGACGGCGAGGACGTGGATGGCCACCAGGTAGAACAGAATCATTTCTTTGCCCTTGGCCGGCTTCCAGAAAGGCTGTTCCCAGGGTTTCAGCTGCGCGGTACTCTCACTCATGCATGCTCCCATCGATCAAACGGTTGTGGTGCATCTTTCCTGAACGTGCGGAATTCTGACTCAGGATACTTAAACGGCGAGCAAGTGTTGAAGAGGCCTGAGCAGCGTGAAGTTCAATGATAAAGGCATGCCGCGGGCAGGTCAACGTCAAAATGGCGGGCGGGGTTTACTCCGAGGACGCTGTGCGTCGCCACATCCACACCAGCCACACCACGGTGAGCACCATGCCCCACCAGCCGAGCGTGCGCGTCATGCCGCCGATTTTCTGGTCGAGATGCAGCACGCCCCACTGCGTGAAGAGGATCTCCCAGTCGTGCTCGCCGGAACCGACCAGCGGCAGGGTGACGCGGCGCGCGTCGGCCATGTACGTGCCAATGTAGAGAAAATTTTCGAAAAACCAGAAAGAGCAGAACGCCACGCCGGCGGTGTGACGGTGCCACCAGAAATAAACGGCGATGCCCAGCGGCACGAGCAATTCGAGAAGCGTGCCGCCCAGAATGTTCATCGTCTCGCCGAAGAAACTGAACAACGGGTGCCCGGCTTCGTGAATCACCAGGTTGAGGCGGTCAAGAAAGAGAAAGTCGTCCTCGGATTTCGCCGCGTACCACAGGAAGCCGAGAAAAAACACGAGCCACGCGACAAGCGCTGCCGTCGAAACGCGCCGCCAATTTTCCTCCGGCCGGTTTTCTAGGAGCGCTGCAAGCCACTCTTTCACGCCGCGGATTCTAGCACGCGCCCCGCGTGTTGAAGTGCAGTGTTGCGGAGTGCCTACGGTACAATGGGTCTCCGCCGCGCCAGACTGGAGAGCTGGCATGTCTCATCGATCAGGCGCTTTTTGGTTGATCGTGTGCCTTGTGTTTTTGGCGTGGCCGGCAGCGGCACAAGAAGACGAAGGAAAGGATCATCCCCGCATCCCGCGGATGCCCGGTTATTACATCTCCACTTCGTTGGAAACCGACTTCGACTCCTTCGAGTTCTATCTGAGCGATCACGACACCCGGCGCGTCGAAGGGCGTTCCTGGAAGATTGACTACCGTTTGAAGGACGACGCCAAGGTGGCGAGCCCGCTCGAAATCGCGCGCAATTATCTAAACCAAGTCAAGAGCCGGGGTGGCCGGTCCGTCTATCAGCAGGTGGACAGCGGCGGCGGCACCGCCACGATGATGATGCCCGGGCAGGGAGGCGGCGAGGTTTGGGTCGGGCTCCAAATCGGCAATAGCGGAGACGTGTACACCTTGAGCGTCATCGAGACCGCCGAAATGCAACAGAAGGTGGAGTTTTCCGCCTCGCAGATGGCCGAGCAGTTGGCCAGCGCGGGCCGTGTCGCTCTGCACGGAATCCTGTTCGATTCCGCCAAGGCAACTATCAAGCCCGAGTCGGAGGGCCTGCTCGATGAAGTGGCCAAGCTGTGCAAGGAAAATTCCAGTCTCCAGCTCATCATTGAAGGCCACACCGACAATGTCGGCCAGAAAGCAGCGAACCTGGAGTTATCCAAGCGCAGAGCCGCTGCGGTGCAGGCGGCGCTGGTCTCGCGCGGGATCGCTGCGGCGCGGCTGACCACGCAAGGC
>JACOSF010000352.1 GCA_016179005.1 Acidobacteriota bacterium
CTACCTGCCACGGCCACCCCTGGGACGTTTCGCCCCCCAATCATACGTTCGAGGACTGTTCGGCTTACTCCATATAGACGCCGCGGAGGGGGTTGCGGTTAGCTCGAAGATGTAAAAAGGTGACAGGTGACCCCTCGGCTGCGCTCGGGGCAGGCAGGTAGCAGAAGTTAGGTGGAAGGCTCGCCGAGGCGCTGGAATTCGGGAGTGAACTTGGGCCTGCGCTTCTGATAGATGACGATGCCCGCGCCGATGAGCGCAAAGGCGATGGAAGAAAGGCCGTCGATGGAAGTTTCGATCTCCCAGAGATTGGCGAGGACCTGCTTCAGCAGATCCATGCTGACGGGGAGTTTTTCCTGGCGGGCGATGGCCAGTGTATAGAAAATGGCGTCGCCGAAGACCACGCTGGCGACAGTGAGCACGAACGCGGAGATTTTTCCAGCGAGATTGATTTTTCCGATGCCCTTGAAGACCGCCCAGCAAACCATCAAGCCAATCAGAATGGCGCCGTAGAGAAAAATCGTGTTGCTGGCGTAGGCCACGAGTCCCCAGGCAATGCCGCCGATGAGCGCACCGATGGCTCCAAACAGCAGCCCCTTGGGAAGATTGGTGGGCAACTCTTCGTAGGCCTGGTCGGCGGCGGCGCCCTCGACGCGGAGTTTTTCCTGGCAGCCGGAACAGTAGTAGCCGGGCACGTTGTTGTGCAGCAAGACCTCAGACGCGGAGTTGCTCTTGCAGATTTCGCATTTGCCGGCGAATTTGGGGGCCACCTGCTTGGCGGCGTCCACCAGCGCGGTGACCAGCGCGGCGACCTGGTCCGCCTTGGGCTTGCCGAAGGAGTAGTTCCACTGCCAGAGAAAAAAGTCGGCGCCATACTGCATTTTCGAGATGGCTTTGCGCTCGGAGTCGGGGAACGTGGGGGCGTTTTCGAGCGCCTGAGTGACGAGCTCACGAAAGCCCTCGGGCTGCTGCATCTCCGGAAAACGCAGCATGAGAACGATGCGGGACTGGCGGTCCGACGTGGCGGGGCCGATGGCCAGGATGTAGCCGTCGCGGTCGCCGATGAGGGCGCCGTCCTTGTGCGCGAACGGGCCCTGTTTGGGATAGTGCGTGAGACCGGTGAGGGCGGCGAGCTCGGTCATCCACTTGTCGGACATGAGAGGCTCCTTTCGCGCGCGTTTGCGCGGCAAGATAGCGCAGAATGGAACGGGTGTCCATGAGGGCGAAGTTGAGAATTGGGTGCCGGACAGGCTAGTCCCGAAGCCTCGGGAGCCTGTCCTACGGCGAAGCAACCCGCGGGACCGGGGGAGGCTCTCATCGAGAGGCAGGAAATTGAGTGATTTGTGATTCATGGGCAACCCGCCCATGGAAAAGATGGAGTGATTGAGTGATTGAATACCCGAGAAGAAAATGAAGATTCATCGAGGATTGCGGGGCGTGCAAATTTGTGCGGTGGCGATGGTGGTGTGCGCGGTGACGTGGTCAGGAGGCGGGGGCGTAAAGCCCCCGCTACATGCACAGAGTAGAGAGATCCTTCGTCCGCCGTGGCGGACTCAGGATGACAAACAAAACACGCAGCAGGAACAGCAGATTCCGACGATCAAGAAGGAAGTGCGGCTGGTGCTGGTGGAAGCGACGGTGAAGGACAAGGGCGGCAAGGCCATGAAGGTGCTCAAGCAGGAGGATTTCCTGGTCTATGAAGAAGGACAACCGCAGGAAATCGCGCACTTCAGCCAGGACCAGTTGCCGCTGGCGGTGGCCATGGTGGTGGACCTGAGCGGGTCGATTAAGCCGTTCCTGCGGCCGCTGCGCTACGCGAGCATGTCGGCGCTCAAGGCGCTGAAAAAAGAGGACGAAGTGGCGCTGTTTACCTTCACGCAGTACGTGGATAAACGCGTGGACCTGACGCGCGACAAGCTGGAGGTGAGCGATCAGATCGAGTTCTTTGAAGCGGAAGGCGCAACCAATATCAATGATGGCGTGTACGAGGCGGCGAAATACCTGCGGGAAAAAGCGCCGGCGGCGCGGCGGGTGATTGTGCTAGTGAGTGACAACGTGCCGACAGCGAGCGGCTGGTCACCGGGGGACGTGCTGAATGAGGCGCTCGAGGCGGACGCGGCCGTGTACAGCCTGAAAGTGCCCGGACGAAACCCGGCGGGGTCGAGAGTGCTGGGCGCGGGGCGCGGGCTGGTGAACGTGAAGAAGCTGACAGAAGAAACAGGCGGAGAAATTTTCGATGTGGAGAAGGAAGGGTCGCTGTACCTGGCGTTCGCTGCGCTGATTGAAAGGCTGAAAACCAGATATACGCTGGGGTTTTATCCGGCAGGAAGCGCAGCGAGCGAGCGGAAGTTGCGGAAATTAGAAGTGAGGTTACATCCGTCGTTTGGCGTGAAGGGGAAGGATTATTCGGTGGTGGCGAAGCGGGGGTATTTTCCGGCGGCAAAGTAAGCGCAAGGGGCAGAGGGTTTAGGGTGTTGGGTGTAGGGTGTAGAAAGATTCGAACCTCGAGCATTGGCATCGTGCTGTTCTGCGTGCGGGCAACGCCGGAAGCCATTTGGCGCAGGGGCACCTCCCAGCGGAGAGTTCAGCGCCGCGGCGAAGAAGCGTGTGGGGCATAGGGTTTAGAACGATCGGACCTTGAGCTTTTGCATTAGGCTGGAGAGCATCCGGCCCACCTCCGAAGCCAATTCCAGGGCGGGCTCAATCTGTTTTTCTTCCACGTGCCCAAGCCGCACGGATAGAAGAAGATGTGTTTCCACTTCCTTTAGGGAACCGTTGGCGATGGAAAGATGGTGGAGATAGTCACCGCGATGCGAACGGCCGTACCCTTCGGCAATGTTGGCAACCACTGAAACCGCAGCACGTTGCATTTGGGTCACCAAGCCGAAGCGTTCGCTGCTGGGAAGAAGCTTGGCGGCTTGATAAACAGCGGCGGCCAAATCCATGGACTTCTGCCACACCAGCAGGTCCCGATAGCTCTTCAAAACAGCTTTCGCTGATGGATTCATTGTCCGTGTGCCTCCCGGTTGCTACACCCTACACCCAAAACCCTACACCCTTGCGGCGTAACTCCGGCAAGGATGGGTGCGTATAATAGACGCGAGAGTTGGCCGACGATGCGCGGGAAGACCTCCGTGAAGTTCAGCGAAGCGGTGAAGATTGCGGCGTCGAGCCTGTGGGCGCACAAGCTGCGCAGCGTGCTGACGCTGCTGGGCGTGGTGATCGGGGTGATGGCGGTGATCGTGGTGGTCAGCCTGATCAACGGGTTGAACGCTTATGTGGCCGAGAAAGTCTTCAACCTGGGCGCGGACGTGTTCCTGGTGAACCGCGGGCCGATCATCCCGCTGAATATCGACGATTTTCTGGAGACGCAGAAACGGAAAAAATTCACGCTGGAAGATTTCGAGGCGGTGCGCGAGAGCTGCCGCACATGCCGGGAAGTGGGGGCGGCCACGCGGAGCGAAGGCGCGCAGGTGAAATACGGCATGAACTACCTGCGCGACAGCTTCGTGCGCGGGTGGACTCCAGCGATGCCGACGATTTACGACGTCGAGCTGATGTCCGGGCGGCACATTGCGGAAGCGGACGTGCGTGCGGCGTCGCCGGTGTGCACCGTCGGCTGGGACATCGTGGAAAACCTGCTGCCGGATACCGACCCGCTCGGCAAAGAAATCCGCGTGGACGGCGAAGTCTGCGAAATCATCGGCGTGGGCAAAAAGCTGGGGTCGGCGCTGGGACAGACGCGCGACAACTGGGTGATCCTGCCAATTACGCTGGTGCAACGGCGGTACGGCACCAGGGAATCCATCCGCATCTGGGCCAAGGCACCCAGCGCCGAACGCCTGGAGGAGACCATCGACGAGGTGCGGCAAATCCTGCGCGGACGGCGGCACCTGGCGTACGCCGCGAAAGACGACTTCGCTGTGGAGACCAGCGAGTCGCTGCTTGGACTGTGGGCGGGAATCAGCTCGGCATTCTTCGGCGTGGTGGTGATTATCGCGTCGATTTCGCTGATCGTCGGCGGAATCGTGATCATGAACATCATGCTAGTGAGCGTGACGGAACGCACGCGGGAGATCGGGTTGCGAAAATCGATCGGGGCGCGGCGAAGCGACATCCTAGTGCAATTTTTGATTGAGTCGTCCACGCTGGCGGCCATCGGCGGGCTGTGGGGCGTGGCCGGAGGAGTCCTGCTGGCGCAAATGGTGAGCTGGGTGACGCCGCTGCCCAGCGCAGTAAAACCGTGGTCGGTGGTGGCCGGGCTGCTGGTGAGCACGGGCGTGGGATTGTTTTTTGGAATTTATCCTGCATCGAAAGCCGCAAAGCTCGATCCCGTCGAAGCTTTGCGAGCCGAATAGGCAGGTTTATGTTTGAAGATTTGAAAGTTGGAAGATCAGAAAGTTGAAGAGTTGCAGAGTTACAGAGTGGCAGAGTTGAAGAGTTTGGAAAGCGGAAGCCAAAGGACCAGATGGGCGGGTTGTGAAAAAAGTTCTACTGATCTTCGGTTGCCTGTTGCTCCTGCCCGCGGGAGTTCCGGCCGGGGAAAACCTGGTGTATTCGGTGAGCTACGGAGAG
>JACOSF010000355.1 GCA_016179005.1 Acidobacteriota bacterium
GTCTTGCCCAACATATTGCGAAAGGTGACGCGGAAGCCCTTGGCCAGCGTGATGATCGTCTCGGTAACTTCGCGCAGTATGGACGCCATAAGTAGAACAGGCTTGACCCTGTCCCTGAAGTCTTCAGTCTAGCAGAGCACTCGCACTTCCGCCAAACCCGCAGAGCGGTTCTGCCCACCGCGCTATTTCTGGGTTAGCGCGGCGACAATCTGTTTGCCGTGGAAGCGGCCATTCTCAATAAAAATCTCGCCGGTGTGGCGCCCGCCGAGAATGACGCCGGCCAGATGAATTCCGGGGACGTTGCTCTCCAGCGTATCCAGATTGCATTCCGGCTTCATCGTGGCAGGATCGAGAGCAATTCCCTGCCCCCGGAGAAAATCGAAATCGGGGTGATAGCCGGTGAGCAGGAACACGGCCGTGGCGGGCACCCGGCTGCTTCCGCGCGCATTCTTCACCAGGACGGCGTCCGGCTCGATGCGCGTGATTTCCGTTTCAAAGAGCGCGGCAATCTGTCCGGCCTTGATGCGGTTTTCGATGTCGGGGCGCACCCAGTACTTGATGCTGGCGCCGAGCTCGGCGTGGCGATGGACCAGGGTGACACGCGCGCCCCCGCGCCACAGGTCCAGCGCAGCCTCGGCGGCGGAGTTCTTGCCGCCCACGACCACGACGTCCTGTCCCCAGCAGGGATGCGCCTCGGTGTAGTAGTGGCTCACGTGCGGGAGGTCTTCGCCGGGAATTCCAAGGCGGTTGGGCAGGTCGTAGTAGCCGGTGGCCACCACAATTTTCCGCGCGGCATATTGTTTTTCTTCGCCGACGGCCGTCCGCGTGTGCACGGTAAAGTTTCCGTCACCGCCTGTGATGTGCTCGACAGATTCATACAGCCGCAACTCGAGCGCGTAGTGCTCGGCGGCCTTGCGGTAATACTTAAGGGCTTCGGCGCGCGTTGGTTTTTCCGAGGTCGTGGTCATCGGCAGATCGCCGATTTCCATCAGTTCCGGCGTGGTGAAGAAGATCATGTTCACCGGATAATGGAACAGCGAGTTGCACAGGCAGCCCTTGTCCACCACGAGCACGCGCAGACCAGCGCGCTTGGCTTCGATGGCGCAAGCCATGCCGGTGGGGCCGGCGCCAATACATAGGACGTCGTAGATTGGGTTCACGGAATCAGTGGGCATGGCTCGACAAAACCCTGTTCAACAGATGTGGCGTCATTCTCCGGCGAGCAAGCGGGTTTGCAAGCCGGTACTCATGGCCAGGACATCTTGGGGCCAGGTTTGCAGCCGGTCGAGACGCTCGAGAGTCTCGGCCAGGCGCTGGCGCTCCACGGCGCTGAGCTCGAGACCATAGGAGTTCTGCTCTCTGGCAGAATCCAGCGCGCCGCGAAGGCGCAGCAGCAGGCGCTCGTCGGCGGAGGGGTCTTCCTTGCGCTCCAGCGTGTCGAAATCCAAGGTGAAGCCGTCCTGCCCATGACGCAGCAGTTTTGGGTCCACGGCGCGGATCAGGCTGACCAGCGTCAGAATCAACTCATCGTTATTGAACTCGACTCGCACAAACGGAAAACCTCTAGACTCTCGCCAGCAAAGATTCCGCCAGAGCTTCGGAAAAAGCGGCGAGCTCGGCATTGCGCGCCGGTGTCGCCGGGACTTCGCTTCCTTTCCACACAAAAACTTCGTGGCCCCCGCGCAGTGCCCGCACGGCCGGGTTTCCTGCGATCAGAATAAACGCATCACCAAAGACGCGCAGTCCGTCACCGGGCACCGGTTCCAGCAGCGCCGCGCATTCGCCCCGCCGCACGCCGACGTGGCTGGCGTACAGGGGGAATGCCACCAGCGCAAAGCTGCGCTCGCGGAGCCGCTCGAGGATGGCGATCTGCTGCTCGCTCAGTTCTAACATGGGCAGACGCCCCGCTCCATTGTAAGACACCAATCCGCATTTACGGGTTCCGGAATTTGGCCGGCACGCGGAAGCCAGCCGGCTGTCCTGCACTACGCTGCGGAGACGCCCTGATCTTCGCCGACCTGTTCAAGTTCCGCGAGGATAGAGCGCAGCGTCTGGATGAGCTCGTGACGCGAGACGCTGCTCTTGCGGAACTGAATCCGCAGGTTGAAGGACTCGTTCTCCGGCTTGAAGGAAAAGATGAACGGCTGCGGCCGCGGGCCGGACTGTCTTTCGTCGCGGCGTTCCTGGCGAGCCACGTCGCGGGTCAGCCCGCCGCGCAGGATGCGGGAGACCATCTCCGCCATTTTCTTTTCGTTCGGTTGACGGGCCACCTGCAAAAGCAGCGAGCGGGAGAGAATTCCCTTCTCCATGCACTTCTTGCGCAGAGAGTCGGGCACGTTGCGCAGCGAAAGCGTTTCGGTGACGGAGGAGCGCGCCTTGCCGATCTTGCGGGCGATGTCTTCGTGGGTGTAGTCGAACTGCGTGGCCAGGCGGTAGAGGCCGTCGGCTTCCTCAAACGGGGTGAGGTCCTTGCGCTGGAGGTTTTCGATGAGTCCGATTTCCAGCGTTTCCGCATCGTCCACGCGCTTCTCGATGCACGGCACTTCGTGCAGCCCGGCGGCGCGCGCGGCGTAAAAGCGCCGCTCGCCGGAGATCAGGTAGTAGCAATCCTCGCGGGGCACAAAGCGGACGAGCAGCGGCTCGAGCACGCCCTTCTCGCGCACGGAGTCCGTGAGGTCGCGCAGGTCGCCGAGCGCCTTGCGCGGCTGCTCGGGGTTGGGGCGCAGTTTTTCCAGCGGGATCATGCGCCCGATGGCCGCGCTGCTGTAGCTGGTCAGCGATTCAACGTAGTGCGCGTCATGCCGCATCTTCAGCGTGACGGGCAATCCGATCCTTTTCGACACGTTGCACGACCTCCTGGGCGAGTTTGCGATATTCCACCGCGCCCGGCGATTTCGGGGCAAATGACAAAATGGTTTCTTTGTACGCGGGACATTCCTCGAGGCGCACGTTCTTGGAGATGCGCGTCTTGAAGAGCACGGTGCCGAAGACGGAACGAATCTGCTCGTGGACGTCGCGCGCAATATTCGTGCGCTTGTCGAAGAGCGTGATGAGCACGCCGAGAACTTTCAAGTCGGGATTAGGACGCGAACGCACGCGCTCGTAGGTTTCCAGCAAATCGTCGGTGCCCTCGATGGCGAAGTAGGCGGCCTGGATGGGCACCAGCAGGTGCGTGGACGCCACCAGTGCATTGACCGTCAGAATGCCCAGCGCCGGCGGCGTATCCAGAATGATGAAGTCGAAGTTCTTGGCCACCTGGGAGAGCGCGTCCTTCATGCGGAAGGGCGCGTCGAATTGCCCGGCGAGGTGCACTTCGAGGCGCGAGAGCGCGAGCTTGCCCGGTGCGACAAACAGGTGGGGATCCTTCGTCGCCCTAACCACGGTGCCCATCGGTGTGCGGCCGTCGGCGAGGACGTCGAACATGGTGGGCATTGCGTCGTCCGCTTCGAAAAAGGCAATGGAGGAGTTGGCCTGCGGGTCGAGGTCCACCAGCAGGACTTTCTTCTTGCGCTCGGCCAGCGCGGCGGCGAGATTGATGGCTGTGGTGGTCTTGCCCACGCCACCCTTCTGATTAGCAATCGCGATGATGGTGGTCAATGCGCTCTACCTGCTCCGCTTCCCGAGGCCTCGTGACAGGCCGCGAACATCCCCGGGCTTTGCGACGCCGCCTGCCAGCAGCGCCTCCGCGCGGGAGCAACCTGAGGCCCATATATAGGCCGCCCGTCGGCCTGCCTACTACGGGTAGGGTAAATCTACAGGGGGAAAAAGCAGCGTGCAAGCGAAAAATGCAGCCGTCCCGCGCGCCGGTCTATTTCGGCGTTTCCGGCCCCGCGGGCAGCAGCACGATCTGCTGGTCGTCGGAGGCGCGCAGCGCGGTGAAGAAATTACGCAACATTGGGTAGCTGCCCAGCGAGAAGAAATAGCTCCGTATTTCCGTGCGCCGCTGGCAGCGCAGCGCGTGATCCTGCTTCTCGCAGGATGCCTCGAATGACAGCACGGAGATTTTCTCGCTCCTGGGCGGGGGCGCGCTTTCGACCGATAATTCCGGAGGAAGCTCAATCCGAATCTCGTCAGAAGTCCTGTTCGGGTAGCGGAAGTAAACGGGATGGACGCGGCGCGCCGACTGAAACGGGTTCTTGCCCATGGATTGAAAAATTCCTGCCGGCAGAAGCATGCGGCGCCCAGCGCGGCTGGTCAGTTGCGGAACCTGAATGCGAGCGTTGACCAAGAGTGGTTCGTTGACAGCTTCCTGATTGGTGATGGCGGTGATTTCCACCGTACTGCCGGCGGGGAGCCAGCCCTTCACCAGATCTTCAAACTCTTTCTTTCGCCCGACCTCGTCCTGGTTGAGCAGGGTCAGCCGCCAGCTCAGCGCATCCAGGCCCGAATACTGGATGGTGAGCGTGCCGGCCAGCGCGCCGTCGCGATCGAGTTTCAGCTCGGCCTTGCGCTCCACACCCGTGTTGCTGCTGCTGGGCGTGGCAGTTTTGATGTAAATGTCACCCAAGAAGGAAAGCCGGATTCCTTCCACGTCGGTTTCCTCCCAGGGCAGCAAGCCAAAGGGACAGTACCGGGTGGCGGGATCCAGGAAAAGGGGTTTGCCGTCCAGCGTGACCTCCACCACCACGGCGTTAAGCTGGTTCATGTCCATCAATTTCTTGTCGAAAAAACTTGCATACCTGGAGGCCACCCGTGCGACGACGGCGTTGAACCCCGCGGCGCGTGCCAGGGCCACAAACAGCAGGTTGATTTCGTTGGCGTAGGCATAGCGATGGCGCAGGACGTCTTCGGCGCTCCTGTTTTCCTCGAGATGTTCGCGCTTTTGTTCCTTTTCCGACCGGGGAGGCTCGTAGCTGAGGTAGCGGATTTTCCGGACGAACTCGTAGATCTTGCGCAGCTTGCTTTCCGGGGAGTCCCCGGGAGCGACGATGCGTTCGACTTCGCGGGTGAAGTCCTTAGGCTTGCCGATGAATCTCTCGTAGTCCACGGAAAGCTGTCTAGCCTGCTGGGCCCAAAAATTGTCACTGTCGACCGCCCAGCCCACCATGTAGAAGAGGTCCACGCTGGCTCGCAGCGTGTTCTCAGGCGGAGTAAATTCCTCTTCCTCGAGGGCGGGGATGTTCTCCGCTTCGAGTTCAACAGTGCCGTCCGGCTTGCGCACCGGCTGGTTTCCGGACGTAAGCCGCCTCCAGCTGAAGACCAGCTTGCCTTTGGGTACCGGGCGGAGCGCGAAGCGCGCGCGGCGGGTGTAGAGATCGCCCTGCACGGCCCAATGTTCCGTAAGAAAGGAGGACGTGTATGTGAAGAGGTAGCGTTCGGGGTTCTTGATGCTGTCCGGAATGGGCTCCTTCCAGCGCACGGTGTAGGCATATTCAATGATCGTGCCGACCTTTACGTCGGGAAGGGTGAGTACCTTGGCTTGATAGCTCACTTTGCGGGCCTTGGCCACGAGCCGGTCGAAGACCTGGCCCCGGAACTCGCTGACACTGCCGTCGGGCTGTACGGTGCGGGCACGGAGGTCCGCGATCTCCGTTCGCTTCACGAAATACGGAATTTCGATGTCGGCATGTTTTTTCCCCTGCTCGGTGAGGATCTTGATGCGGTAGGAACGCGTGGCAAACCGCTTGTCGTCGTCCGTCACCTCTTCGCGGAAAAGCATGACGGCGGCTGCCCCGGGCACGCCGGGGACTTCCTTGTACGCTAGCTCCTCAGGCGAAACGCTTGGCCAGGGAGCGATGGTTTGCGTCCGGGCGGGAGCTGGTGCGAGCAAAACGGCCAAAATCAGTACGGTGCAGAAAAGCCCGCAAGCTCGGCGCGGGCCCTGCGCGCGACAATACTCCATCTTCCCTCGCTGCCATTCAGTGGCCGCCTTCATTGCTTCCCTCCTCGCAATCAGATTTTCGTTTATGGCCGAGGGGGTACGTTGGCGGTGGACCGCAACTGTGCATCTGTGCAGTACCCTATAGCACGAAGCTCCCGCCGACAAAAGCCGCACGAAAGCTTGTCGAGAATTACTGTCCCGCTTAGCGCGCGCCGCGGCGGACAGAGAGTAGCGCATCGCCGTCCTTGTTGTTCATGTGAAAGATTTCAGAGTGTTCCTGACCGTCTTCGCGCCAAGTGACATACACACAGTTGTCGCGGAGCATGATGCCGCGGAACGCCGCAGGAACGGCCTGCGCGGTCAGGACGCGGCAGGCCCGTGGCTCCGCTACCCATCTAAAGTCGTTTCAGGTTTCTTTGGGCGAGATGGAACGTCGCCGTTGGTTGCCGCTCAATGTTCTTTGGCTTCTCAACTTTTTGGTATGCAGAAACGGCCGTCTGTTTTTCGCCATAGAGTTCGGCCAGCCGCCCGTACAAATACCAGATCTCGGAGTTGGGTTCTTCCAGATCGTACAAGTCGAGTGCGTGCAACATCGCCTCGCGCGCCTCATTGGTCTTCCCGGCCTCCGCCCAGACCGCCGACAGTGTGTGCACAATGGCCGGGTTGTTGTTTTGGCTCAATTGCGCGGCGCGCTGCGCATCCTCGACGGCCTGTTGCGGCATCGGTTCGATGAAGAGCGCCGCCCAGGCCATGCCGTTATAATCCGAAGCCGTGGCTGTTCCCAGCGTGGCCAGTCGTCGCAGATGCTCAATGGATTTGGCGAATTGACCGCGGAAATCCTCGATGCGGGCCAGTGCGCGCAACGCCAGCGCGTCGTTCGCCCGGCTCTTCAACCTCTCTTGCACAACCACTTCCGCATCGTCCCAGCGCTTCAACGCGTTCAGCGCATCGACAACCATTGCGAATGCTGTCTCCGAATTCGGGCTGCTGTTCAGAAAATTCTTGGCCATGGGCAGAACGGCGCCATAGTCGTTCAGTTTCGCGTAGGCCGCGGCCAAGCCCAATTCCAGCGCGACCTTTTCCGCTGGACTGGCGGCCTTTTCTGCCGCGCTGCGCAAGATCGGAACAGCCAAATTTGCGTTCGGGGTCGTCACCAGAAGGCCCGCCGCTGCCGCGCGAATCGCATTGGAATCGGCTTCTCTTCCCTTTTCCCAGAGTCGCGGGAAAGGCTTTCCGGCGTACGGGTCATCCCCGCCGCCTAGAGCCATATCTTCTCGAACCCAGTCGAGCAAGCGTCGCGCACCCGCTGGATCACCGCGCTCCACGCGCCAGAGTGCCTCGAGCCCTGCGCTGGTTGCCGATTTGGTGTCATCCAAAATGCGGTACATTCCGTTCTCGCGGACAACCAGAAAGGTCATCACCTCCGCTCCGGGAGCCTGTGTGCGCACCCGATAATCGCCCCCTTCTATTCCTTCTGCCGAGAACTGGATGTTGGCCACTATGATGTCGCGTCCCACTTCCAGCGGCAAGCCGGCTCGCGCGATGACGGAACGCGCGCTGCTCATTTCGCGTAGCGGATCGCGCTCATTTTCCTTGCTGAGTTCATCAGCAGCTGCCTTGCTGCAAATCGCTAGCAGGTCTTCCTTCTTCGGGCGCTCCGGCGCAAAGAACAGCGCGAACATCTGCTTCACCACGTCTCGCGGGTCGCTGGGGGAGAATTTTAGTTCCTCATAGCGGACCGTTTTGCGGTACATCTCGGCCTGACCAAGGACCGCCGTCGCATTTGCCGCTCCGCGCGCCCCGGCCGCCAAAAGGTCGGCGGCCTGGGAGTACAATCGCAATTGAATGAGCGTTGCCCCGGCCCCGCTCATTGCCTTACGCCGCTCCTCGTCGTTGCTGATTTCTTTGTTGGCCTGCTGAATGGCAGCCGCGGATCCTTCTAGCGCAGCGATGGCGACAAGAAGGAGCACCTCTCGCTGATTGGAGGACGGCGCCAGTTCCTTAGCTTCATCCCGCAATTCTTTGAACTTGCCTGCCTTCGAGTAGAGGATTGGAAGATTGGCGGCCAGGCCGGTACCTTTCGTTTTTTCTTTGATTTTCAGATACTCCTGGATGGCTTCGTCGAATTTCGCGTGCTTGCCGTAGCGAACTCCCTCGGCATCATGCTCAAGCAGGATGGCCAGGTCCCCTCGCGCCTCAACGCTGTCCGCATCGAGCTCCACGGCTTTGCGATACGCGGCGATCGAACCATTCCAATCAAAGCCCTTCTTGAATCGCCGTCCCATCCCGTCGTGCTGGAGGATCCAGCCCAGCGTCTGCCAGGCAAGTGCCGACTTGGGATCGGCCGTTGTCGCACGGCGCGCCTCCTCGCGCGCAGCTTCTCCCAGCCCTGCGCCGAGCAGCCCCTGCGCCGTTCGCACGTGATGCGCTGCCACATCGGGTTCCTTCGACGAGATGGAGCGGAATTCAGACAGTGCCTCTCGAATCTTCCCGGCCTCCAGAGCGTCGAAGCCCTTGTAAGAGAAAACCACCATCTGCGCTTCCGACTTGCGAAGCTTCAGCACGCCCTGCCGCAGCTCCTCTGCTTCCTCGGCGCTCATTTGGCGCCTTCCGGTATCGAAACGCAGCGTCCCGGACACTACGCCGTCTTCACCTTGCTTGAATTCCCTCGTGAGAGTGGCCGGGCCGAGCTTCTCGGTGCCGGACTCCGGCAGAGAGCGCACCTGGAACCCGGCGGGCGGCGTAATTCGATAGTGCCACTCGATGGAGTGCGGTTCCGGCAAAAAGAATGGGCCGTTGCGCTTTCGTTCCTTCTTCTTATCGGCGTGCGGCGTCTCGTCTTGGTCTTCTTGTTCGCCGGCCAGGCTGGAGCCCTCATCCCGAATCAAAGGCGGGAGCTGGTCGAAAAGCCCCGCGGGCAAAATGGCTACGGCGGCGTCCTTCAAATCCGTGGTTCCACGGGTGGCCTTCGTGGATTCGATCCGCAGACGAAACCGCTGCGAATAATCTTTCGGCGGTGTATGTTCGTATTTGACCGGTTCCTTCGAAAGATAGGCCTCGTCAAAGTACTTCTGCAGCTTCTCCTTTATGTCCTTCGGATCGCGCAGTGCATACCCGTATCGATAATCGCTCTCCATTCCGCCGAACACTTCGGTCGTTTCCACCACGCGGGCGGGGCCCATGGGGGCCATGAAAAACTCACGGGTTTCGACGATGCGATTCTGGGAGGACGGTGCCTCCGGCGTGCGCTTCAATTCGCGCGTTTCTGGTGAAATTACGAGAGCCAGGCGATCTTGATCTGCCCAGGCCAGGGTGCCCAGGCGCGAATACTCATCCGTCGCGTCAATCCAGTAATCGGGATTCCCCGGCACGTAAACGATGGCGTGATCAAATTCACCCATGCCGGGAAGACTCGGGTCCGGGTTGACTTGCGGCGATGTGCGCAGCACGGCAAGATGCGCTCGCAGGCCTGCTGCCCTCAGCATCGCCACGAGCAATGCTGACTTATCCTTGCAGTCGCCAAATTTACGCCGCAAAGTTTCTGCCGGCGTGCGCGGCACCAGCGACGCCTCGTCAAATTCGACGCCTGTATAGCGCACCTGCTCGTGCAACCGCCGGACCAGCCGCCAGATGATTTCCTCGCGGCCGTTCGCTCCCTCCAGTGTGTCGCCGATCAAGTCGCTCCGCGCCGCGTCCCTGATCTGTTCATCCACAATTTGCGAAAATCGTTCCGCGACGCTTTGCCAGGACTTCCCCGTCGAAAACCATACACTTGGGTAGCCCGGCTGATCGGGCGATGAATAGGGCTCCGGATCGAGCCATCCCGGCATCGGCCTTCGTTCGAACAAAAGCTGCACCCGCCCGCCTGATTCAATGCGCTTGGCCTGCACTTCCGGCATCAATTGCATTTTGTAATTCAAAGAAAGCGCCGCCGGGAAATCAATCAGCAGGCGGATGTGCTGCACGGGTTCGCGACTCCCGAAATCCACGCGGTATGTCGTTCCCTGATCGAAAAAGGGCGCCTGCTCGCGAACCTCGGTTTCCAATTCCACCACCGAACCAATCGCCACCGCCGGCAACGGACCTTTCACAATTCGACGATCGGAATACACACTCTTATCCTCTTCGCCGACCCCCGCTTCCGTGAGCGTCTTGGGATCTAGTTCATGAATGACCCCGTCCGGCGTAATGACTCGCGAGCGAATGCGGGGACGCTCTTGGTGCCACGGTTGCCAATCCTGCTCCGTTGATGCCCAGTTCTGCGCACCTGCTTCAGTGGCAACGCGATACACCATGCGCCACGTCCGAGTCTTCTTTCCATCTGCCTCGAATACGAAGCGGAATTCCTCGAAGAGGACCACCGCCTCCGCGCCGGGCTTTGCCTCCACGGAGGAGGCGGCTTTCAACACGGCCTTCTGGTCGGCGCGGAATGGCGCATCCAGCCAGGGCTCGTCCGGCTTTGCCTGCGCCTGGCCGGAGGCTGGCGCACAACTCAGAAGCGCTGTGCAGCAGGCAATAGTCGTCACGGCCATTACTCGTTCTGCAAAACTCAGTTTCAGCATGATGGTGTCTTTCTACAGGGGAGAGTGTCTTTTAGCATACGAGGAAAAACCGGCGCCAAGTATGTACGGACAGAATCACAAATGCAATTATGATTAATGTAAACCAGAAATTGTTCTGCCTCGGAGGAGGGGTTACATCTTGTACCGGCCGAGGTCCTCGTCGTTCAGGCCCTCCAGCCACTTGCGGAGCTCTTCATTCGTGCTTTTTTCGGAAACCGCGTTGGTGACCTTCGAACTCTTGAGCACTTCCTCGTCCACGAAGATGGGGCAGTCCACGCGCAACGCGAGGGCGAGTGCATCGGAAGGGCGCGAGTCCACGGACATGATCTGCCCGTTGCGCTCGATCCAGATGAGCGCGTAAAAAGTGTCGTCCTTCAGTTCGTTGACCACCACGCGCTGCACGCGGCACTCCAGGCCGAGCAGAAGATTCTTCAGCAGGTCGTGGGTCATGGGCCGTGGCGTTTGCACTTTTTCAATTTCCAGTGCAATGGCGTTGGCTTCGTAAATCCCCACCCAGATGGGCAAGATCGCACTGCCGTGCGTGTCCTTGAGAACAACGATGGGCATGTTGGTGGCCGGGTCCATCATCAGCTTGCCGATTTTCATTTCCACTTCCATCGTCGCCTCCTCAGGCTACGTGATGCGTTCGCCGACAAGGCTGTTCGGTCCGGCCCGCTTCACCTTCACTTGAACATATTGTCCCAGAAGACTTGCGCCCGCGCTAGCGGAA
>JACOSF010000353.1 GCA_016179005.1 Acidobacteriota bacterium
CTCTTCCATGGAGGCTTGATAAATCTCCTCCTGTGCGTTGAAACAAGTGCGCATGGTCCACTTGTGCATCAGGTGCAGGAGCGAGCCGGACTCGACGAGACGAATCGCTTTCGCGTTGGGCAAAAGATAAAGCGCGAACTCCGGCGGGACGCCGCGATCGAGCAATTCGTTTTTGGCGGTCCAGGCGTCAGCCACCGCGTGCTCGTACACTTCGCGGGCACGCACATTTTGAGCGATGAGCATGGGCAGAATGGCGTCGGGCGCGCGCGTGTCCGCGAGCGTGAGCAGTGGACGCGAGCCGGGGACCATGCGGTGGCGCTGGTCCTGGCTGTCGGCGGTATGGCTGATTTTTTTGGCGAAGGTGTAGTTGGCGTGCTGCAGCGCGCGCATCATCGGCGCGTGCACGCCGATATTGAGGGTCTGGAGGCGATAGGGATTTTTCGCGGGATTCAGCAGGCGGTCGAGCGCTTCGGCGTCGGAACAGGCATCGCGCGTGAGGCCGACGACGGCGCGATAAGCGTCGGCCATGACCGCGATCGCGTTGGCGGAGTAGTCCACCAGCACGGAAGTTTTTCCGGCGAGGCGCGCGTCGAATTCATGAGCGAAGGCGTTGCCATTAACGGTGCGCTGCTTCCATTCTGGCAAATCGTCGAGCGGTTCGTTGTCAAAGCGGTCGAAAAACTGCGGATCCACTTCGCGAACGCGGGCGACCATTTCGCCGATGACAAGCCGGGCTTCACTGGGCGTGTCGCTGGCGGCCTGCATGCGCCACAGGCGGTGCAGCACGATACCGGAGAGCGTGTGCACCATCGCGGTGAAGGCGGCGACGGGGAGAACGTAGCGCGCGACTTCGATGGCGCGTTTTTCGGCCTGCGCCTCGACTTTTTTCACGCGCTTGGGATGCGACATCGCGCTGACGTGCCAGATGTCGTCGAGGATGTGGCGCGTGTCGGGTTTGAGCAGCGCGGTGAGCTCGCGGTAGTACTCCCAGGCGCGGGCCACGGCGCGCTCGTAGATGGCGCGCTCCTCGGCGCCGAACTGCGGCGACGGCAGCGGGACGTACGCGCGCGCCTGGTCGAGGCGCACGTAGCGCTGCGACTGCTGCTCGGAGTTGTAAAACGGGTGCGCGTGGAGAAACGACCACACGAACTGCCGGCTGACGTTCTCCAGGCCGAACTCGAAGTGCGCATGCTGGAAGACAGTGTGGTGCCCGCCGTAAAACGTGGCCGCGCCGATGTTCACGCGCTGCTTGTCGGTGATTTCTTCCGGGCCGATGAGACGCGGCGAGTAGCAGGTGCGCGCGGCGGCGATGGCGGAATCGTAGGAATGTGAGAAAAAGTTGCGCAGGGTGACGCGGGGGAGCGCCGATTCGACCAGACATTCCGGCGGCGCGTCAGGTGACATGGAAGGTTGCGTGGCCATCCGCGGGGCATTGTACAACGCGTGCGGAAAAGGCGCGAGTAGGGCAGGCTCCCAAGGCTTTGGGACACGGCTGTCCCCTGTGCCCGGACGCGGATGACTGGATTCGGCCGCGTCATCCAGGAATTCCAACTACTGAGGCGCCGCGTCCAAATCAAAGATCACTGTCACCCGCATGACCGGACACTACCTCTCTCGGCACTCGCTTACAAGAGAAAGCGGTGAGCGAAACGTGGCAAGTGACAAGCAAGCCCCCCGCGCTCGTGCGTTTCCTTCTTGCCAACCTCAATATCCCATGCTGAAGAGATTCTGATTTTCCACGATTAGAAAAATTTATCTTGACATCATAAGATGATGTATATATAATCTTTAATAAATACTCACGAAGGGAGACTCCGATGAAACATCGACGGATTCTTTTGGGCTCGCTTTTGGCTCTTGCCTTTGTGTTCCTGACACCAGCCACCATCGATTCCGCTTGCGGGTGCTGCGCAACCACGGGCTGCGGTGCCAACTGCTGCATCTCCGGCGGTAGTTGCGACTACATTTGCTCGTGCGGTTCCACTGGCTCAAGCGCCACGTGTGCAATTTATGCCGGAGGTACGCTGTACATGTATGAGTACGACTGCCCTCGGATTGATGGTTAAGGAGAATCGAAAATGAAGCCATATTTGAGCACACTTGGCAATCTTGCACTTCTGTTCTGCTTCACCGCAGACTCTGCGGCCGCTCAGGCGGTACGCATGAAGAATGAACCGAACACCCCGCTTCAGATCGAATCCTTCATTCCTGAATTCCAGGAATCAGGCAAGCGAATCAGTGGAACGCTTCTCGCCGTTCGCAACACGGGCAAGGTCCCATGTGTCGCTTTCGCGGTCTACATCCGTCTCAAATTCACTGACGGCAAGGTTTCACGTATCACCATTGCTGAGGATCGCGCTGCACTTGGAATCAAGGGGGAAACCTCCGGAATCGCTCCCGGCGAACACATTACAAATACTGGCCAGGGCGGAGTGACATCTCCAAGTGGCGCCTCCATCGAAAGCGCTGAAGCATACATCGATTACGTGGAAATGGAGGACGGCACAGTGTTCGGTCCAGATGAGGGGAAGTTTAGAACCCGCTTCAGCATGCTTCGCGCAACTCGCCAGCACGAGCGGAAAAGGCTGGAAAAGATTTATCGGGAGAAGGGTTTCAATGAACTACTCAAGGAAATCCAGCGCCCATGAATTGTAGCTTGTCAAACACTCGTCAAGGGAAACAGTGAGCCGCGTCGGCTGCGGTTTCTTTGGCACTGCCCACTGAGTCGATCGCGCATCTCCGAGTCTCCGCGGCGCTTTTTCCAGATTGCGGCAGCCAAGCTGAAGAGACATATTCCGTCTTTTTCAGCAGCGCGTGTCACCCAATCCAGTTCTTCTCCGCGTCCAAGCAAAGGAGCGCTGTCACCCACATGCTACGAAATCATGCTCACTCGCGCTCGCACACAACAGAAAACCCTGCTACATCTCACGTTCCTCACGCCGAATAGAAGCAAATGGACAGGCCCGGGCACCCGTCCCACAAGAGCGGCTCTACTTCTTGGCAGCCTTGTCCTTCTCGAATTTTTCGTATTTGCGCTGGAAGCGCTCGACGCGGCCGGCGCTGTCAATCAACTTTTGCTTGCCGGTGAAGAACGGGTGGCAGCTCGAGCAAATTTCCACGCGCATGATGTTGCCCTTGAAGGTGGAGCGCGTCTTGAAGGTGTGGCCACAGGCGCAGGCCACGGTGAGCTCGTGATAGTCGGGATGAATGCCTTCTTTCATGAGGAAACTTCCTTTCACCGGGCCGGTCTGCGCGGTTTGGTTCAAATGAGGGTGCTCCTGCCGCGTCGCTAGGCCACGGACAAACAATAATCATACGCGAATTGAGCACAATTGAGAAGCCCGGTTTGATTTTCTGTTGTGCGGGGAAACGGGGGGAGGTAACGTCAGCCCATGCGCGTGACACTGCGGCTGGAGTTGGACGCAGAAGCGGCGGAGGTGGACATCGCTGGCAGCCACCTCGACTTGCGCGAGAATCCGGGCGCGATCGAACAGATCGAGCCGGCGCGCCTTTACCGGCCGTTGCGCGGGTTGCTCATGGCGCTGAATAGCGCGGAGTCCGTGTTTGCGAGCGTGGCCTGCCGCACGTGGACAAAGGAAGAGCCCGGCGC
>JACOSF010000108.1 GCA_016179005.1 Acidobacteriota bacterium
CGCGCCGTGCTTCAGCGTGCGCAAGGCCTTATAGCTGCCGGTAACGATTTCCTCGCCGTCCTTGAGTCCGTCGGTGATTTCAATTTCGGTGACGCCGGTGATGCCGGTCTGCACCGACTTGAACACCGCTTTGCCCTTCTCAATGACGAACACGCCCTGGATTTCTTCCTTCTTGGGGTCCATGCCTTTTTCTGCCGGCTTGGCCGCCGCCAGGGTTACGCTGGCGCCGCCCTTCTTGGCGGATTCTTTTTGCGCATCTTCCAGATCCTTGCGCGTGCGCACGGCCAGCGCCTGCATGGGGATGGAAAGCACCGCTTTCTTCTCCGCGGTTTTGATCTTGGCGGTGGTGGAGAGGCCCGGCCGGATGTTCGCCGGCGGGTCGAGCAGCGCCACCACTACCTTGAAGTCCTTGGCTTCCTGCGTGCCGGTGGTGGTCTGCGAGGTGGCCAGGCCGGACGTGCGCAGGACCGCTTGCGTGCCCACTTCCGTGACCTTACCCTTGAACACTTTGCCCGGCACGGCGTCAATGGTGACGTCGCAGTCCTGCCCGTACTTCACGTTGACGATGTCCGTTTCGTCCACTTTCACTTCGGCGGTGACCAGAGACATGTCCGAAATCGTCATCAGGTAGCTGCCCGGCGAATTCTGGATGCCCATCACCACGTTTTCACCGACACGCACAGCGATGTAGGTGACCACGCCGTCGATGGGCGCGGTGTAGGTGGTTTTGCGCAGCACGTCCTTGGTGCGGCTGAGCACCGCGCGCGTTTGCTCGTTGGTGGAGCGCGCCCGCTCCATTTCCGCGCGGGTCTGCTGGAGGCGCGCGGTGGTGGCGTCCACGGCGGCCAAGGCGCTCTCAAAGGCCGCCTTGCGCGAGTCGAATTCCGACTTGGCAATCAGTTCGTTCTCGAAGAGTTGCTTGGCACGATCCCAGTCTGCCTTCGCGCGGTCGAGGTCCGCTTTGCGCTGGTTCAACTCCGCCTGGGTGGAGCGGTAACTGGCCTCGGCCGACTTGATGGCCGCCTCGGATGCCCCGGTGGACGCGGTCTGCGCGTCGACATCGGCAGTGGCTTGAATGTTCTCCAGCCGCAGCAGGAAGTCGCCCTTCTTGACGCGGTCGCCCTCTTTCACTTTGAGGTCCAGCACTTTGCCGAAACCCTCGCCGCCAACGTTGGCGTAGGTTTTAGGCTTGATTTCACCGGACGCGGTGACCAGCGAGGTGAGGTCCGCTTTGGTCACCTTCCCCGTCTGCACGGTGACCACATCTTTGTTGGCCTGGTTCACGCTGTAGGTGATCACAATTCCAATCACCGCCAGCACCCCCACCGCGATGAGAACTTTCTTCCACTTCTTCATTGGAATGACACCCTTCTTCCCTTCAGATTTCGAAGCCGACCCGTGCCTCTCACTAGAGTGAATACGCCGGAAGGGGCAAAAATGTTTCCGAGAATCCCGCTAGCCGCGGCGCACGCGGGTTTTGGCCAACGGCTACCCAGATTCGGGGTCGCCTTTCGCCTGATGTTCACCCCAGTTGGCGCGACCCCCCATTCTAGCACCCCTTGCGCAGATTGGAAGTGACCCCGCGGAGCTTGCCGTCTGCAGCCGCTGGATGACTTCTGCTACACTGGCACGGCTATGGCGTCGCGCCGCGTGATCCTCTCAGCCGCAGTTCTTGCGCTCGTTTTCGGACTTTCCTTCGCCGCGCAGAAACCGCCGGCGGCATCCTCTTTTATTCCATTTGCCGATGCGCGGCCCATTCTGGAGGCTTTTGCCGAAGACCTTCCAGGCGGATTGCAGGGTAAGTCCGCGGAGCAATTGGCGGCGCTGTGGCCCACGTGGGTGGCCGAGCGCGACGCGGCCATCCGTGCGCGCCTGGAGCAGGGCGACCTGGACACCATTGTCCACTGGCTGCTCTTCGGCACTTCGTTCACGCGCCGCGCGCGGCTGACACCCGAAAACATCCAGCACCTGGAATCGCCCAAAGCCCCGACGGCGGGCAGGGACGCTGCCGGCGAGCTGCTAATGGGGCGCCTGGACGATTTGCTCAATGCCCTCACTTCTTCGACGCAGAGCGAGCGCGTTCTCTTCACCCGGCGCATGCTTTTGGACAAAGGATTCGTGCTCGGCCAGCCGGCCGGGCGCGACGCCGCGCGCCAGTTCCTGCTGGCCCAACTCGCGCGCATTCTCCGCGAACAGGCCGGTTTTGCGGAGACGCTGGACGCCGCACGCCGCCTGGGAAATTCCAC
>JACOSF010000354.1 GCA_016179005.1 Acidobacteriota bacterium
ACTTTCAGGCGCAACGCGATCTTCGGAAGCGCAGGCGTGCTGGCGCTCGCCGGGCTTCTGCTTGCATTCAACGTGGGCGGCGCGCGAGAGCGGCTGCTAGGCCGCGCCGGGCCGCCGCGCATCGAATCCATCGCCGTGCTGCCGCTGGTCAACATGTCCGGCGATCCGAACCAGGAGTTTTTCGCCGACGGCATGACCGAGGCGCTCATCACCGAACTGGCGCAGATCAGCGGCCTCAAGAAAGTGACGTCGCGCACTTCCGTCATGCTGTACAAAGCCAAACTTAAGCCCATACCGGAAATCGCCAAAGAGCTGGGAGTGGACGCGATCATCGAAGGCTCCGTGCAGCGCGCCGGAGACAAAGTCGGCATCACCGTGCAGTTGATTGATCCCGCCGCGGACCGCCACTTGTGGGCCAAATCCTACGAGCGCGAAGCGCGCGACATCCTCGCTCTCCAGCGCGAAGTAGCCGGCTCCATCGCCGACGAGGTCAAGATCAAGCTGACGCCGCAGGAGCAGAGCCGCCTGGCGGCCACGCGGCCCGTGAATCCGGCGTCCCATGAAGCCTATCTTCTGGGTCGCTTTCACGCCAACGCATTCACTGCGGAAAGCTCAAAGAAGAGCCTGCAATACTATGAAGAATCCCTTCGCCTCGACCCCAACAATGCGCTGGCCTATTCCGGGATCGCAGAGTGGCACGCGAACATGACGTTTCTCGGAATGTCGCCGCCCGGTCCTCTGCTCCAGAAAGCCCAAGAAGCCGCCAGCAGGGCGCTCGAGCTCGACCCGCGGATTGCGGAGGCGCATCTATCCATGGCCTACGTGCTGATGGTTTCTCGATGGGACTGGACGGGCGCTGAGCGAGAAATTCGCACAGCCCTGGAAATTAACCCCAGTTCCAGCTTGGCGCACTACCATCACGCGCTGCTTCTTTCGGTCGTTGGACGGCACGAGGAGGCCATCGCTGAAGCACAAACGGCCGTGAAGCTCGACCCTCTTTCACCTGTAACGATCACCAATCTGGGATGGCGATTTGCAGGGGCCCGGAAGTGGGCCGAGGCGGAACGGGAGTACCGCAAAGTGCTGGACCTCGCGCCAGAATTCGGACCCGTTCGAATGAACTTGGCGCAGATCTACTTGGCAACAGGGCGCTACGCCGAAGCATTCGCCGAGATTCGGAAGATCCCGCCGAGTTCAGCGCCAGAATGGTTTCTGATGGCGGAGCTGGCCAGCGCCTACGCTAGCTCAAGTCAAAAAGCGGAAGCCCTCAAGACGCTCGATAAACTGAAGCGGCTTGCGCAGGAAAACTATGTGTCGCCACATCTGTTTGCAGGCATTTACGCGGCCCTGGGGGATCGCGACCGCAGCTTCCAGTGGCTAGAAAAGGCCCTCAAAGAACACAACACTTGGCTGATGCTGCTGAATCAGGATCAGCGATACGACCCCATGCGCGATGACCCGCGCTACAAATCCCTGCTCCAGCGCATGAATTTTCCGCAATAACCCCGCGCGTTGACGCAGGCGGCTCGGCATCCTAAGATGCGCATCCAGACAGGCGCGCCAATGATCGGCAAAACACTATCTCACTACAAAATTCTCGAGCAGATCGGGGCGGGCGGGATGGGTGTGGTGTACCGCGCGCGCGATGAGCGGCTGGAGCGCGATGTCGCGCTCAAGGTGCTGCCCGCCGACGCGCTGCCCGATGAAGACGCCCGCAAGCGATTCCGCAAGGAAGCCCTGGCCCTTTCCAGCCTGAACCATCCGAACATCGCCACGGTTTTCGATTTCGACCACCAGGAGGGCGTGGACTTCCTGGCCATGGAATTCATCGCCGGGGAATCGCTGGCGGAGAAACTCCAGCGTGGGCCGCTCAGCGAGAAAGAAATCGCCTCGCTGGGCGGACAGATCGCCTCGGCGCTAGATGAGGCGCACGAACACGGCGTGGTCCATCGCGACCTGAAGCCGGGGAACGTGATGGTGACGCCGAAGGGCCAGGCCAAGGTGCTCGACTTTGGACTGGCCAAGCTGTTGCGCTCGGGCGGCGACGCCGATCTGACGCGAAGCGTCACGGAGACAAAGGCAGTCGCCGGCACGCTGCCCTACATGGCGCCGGAGCAGTTGAGCGGCGAGCCGCTCGATGCGCGCACCGACATCCACGCGCTGGGCGCTGTGCTGTACGAAATGGCGACCGGCCAGCGGCCCTTCCGCGAACAGAGTGTTCCGCGGCTGACGGACGCCATCCTGCACCAGCCGCCCGTTTCCGCGCGGGTGGTGAATGCGCGCGTTTCGCCGGAACTTGACCGGATCATCCTGAAGTGTCTGGAGAAAGATCCGGAGAACCGCTACCAGTCGGCCAAAGAAGTGGCGGTGGATTTGCGCCGGCTGGCAAGCCCGACGGGCACGACGGCAGCAGCGCCGGCCGTGTCCGTCGGCAGGAAACGGCCGGGCGTCGTCCTGACGGCGGGCATCGCGCTGGTGGCGGTCGCGGCCGTCCTGCTGGCGTTCAACGCGGGCGGTCTGCGCGAGCGGCTGCTGGGCCGGGCTGGGCCACCGCAGATCAAGGCGATTGCCGTGTTGCCGCTGGAAAACCTCTCGCGGGACCCGGAGCAGGAGTATTTCACCGACGGAATGACCGAAGCGTTGATCAGCAACCTGGCGCAGATCGGAGCGC
>JACOSF010000346.1 GCA_016179005.1 Acidobacteriota bacterium
AACTCGTTGGATTGCACGTCCATGGCCTCGGTGATTCCGTCGGTGCAGCCGGCGAATACATCGCCGGGCTCGAGCTTCAAATAGCCGCGCTCGTAAACCACGCCCGGAAAGATTCCCACCACCATGCCGCCTTCCCGCAGAAACACGTGGTCGCCACTGGCGCGAACCACCGCCGGCGGCACGTGTCCGGCGTTAATGTAATGAAACGTGCGGTTTTTCTGGTCGAGTAATCCGACGAACATGCTCATGTATTTCTGCGCGCGCGTGTCCGACAGGATCATGTCGTTCACCGACGCGACGATGCGCTCCAGCGAGTGCAGGTGCACCACCAGCGCGTGCAGCGTGGCCTGCAGGTTGGCCATCACCAGTGCGGAGGCCACGCCCTTGCCTTCCACGTCGGCGATCACCAGCAACAGCGCCTCTGGGCCGAGCGGGATGAAGTCGTAGTAATCCCCGCCGACCATCTGCGACGGCTTGTGCGAGACCACAATGTCAAAGCCCTCGATGGTGGGCGGGTGCTCCGGCAGCAGGCCGCGCTGGATGCTGCGGGCCAGCGCCAGGTCGCGCTCCAGCTTTTCCTTGTGCAGCAGCTCGCGATGCAGCTGCGCGTTTTCGATGGCGATGGCGCAGTGCACGGAAAGCGCGCGGAGGAAATTGGTGTCCTCGGCGATGAACGGGCCGGCGGACTTGTTCAGCAGTTGCAGCACGCCCACCACGTCGTTGTCCTTGTTGAGAATGGGCAGGCACAGCAGCGTGCGCGTGCGGTAGCCCAGTCGGCGGTCCACGTCCGGCTCGAAGCGGGGGTCCTCGTAGGCATCCAGCAGGTTGACGGTTTCTCCGGTGCGCGCAACGTGCCCGGCGATGCCCGCGGTCATGGGGATGCGGATTTCCTGCTGCGCGAGTCCCAGGCCGACCAGCGACCAGATTTCCTGGTGTTCCTTGTCCACCAGAAACACCGTGCCGCGGTCCGCGCCGGTCTGCCGCGTGGCCAGTTGCAGCACGATGTTGATCAGCTCGCCGAGGTCCAGGGTCGAGTTGAGCTGCTTGGTGGCTTCCACGATGCTGGAAAGCGTCTCGATGGTGCGGCGGCGCTCGATGCCGGTGAGCAGGGAGGCCGCGAAACGCGCATAAAGCGCCAGCACGCTGCGCGCTTCCTTGTCCTGCGGCTTCGTCGGTGCCGTCTCCAGCAACAGGCCGGCATGGCCGTCGCCGGAGCCCGCAAAAAACCAGTCCGACGCGCCGCTGGAGGAGATCAGGCCGCTGAACGCCTTGGCGGCTACGGCGTCGTCCCCGGCGGGCATGGCGCCGGCCATTTGCCAGATTACGGGTTTTGTGTCGAGCATGCGCCACAAGCGCGCACCGGCAACGCTGAAGCGGGCGGTGGCGGTTTCCACGGTCTGCTTCGCCAGAACGTCCGGGGCGGCCTCGAGGTTCAATGAAGCGAGCGCGTCGGCCAGCAGTGCAAGGCTTGCTGCAGGCCGGTTGGCAGCAGAGGACGAGGTGGGATTATTCTTCATGCGGCTGGTCCCCGGTAGTGTACTACGACCAGGGTCATATCGTCCGACTGAGGTGCGCCGCCGGTGAACACGCGGACGCCGAGCTGGATGGCATCGGAAAGTTCCTGCGCGGTGGTACCGGTGAAAGTGCGGAGGATCTCGCGCATACCGCCCTCGCTGAACATGTCGCTGCGTATGTTATGGGCCTCGGAGAAGCCATCCGTGTAGATAATCAGGAAATCGCCGGGCTGGAGCTGGGCGCGCCCGGAGTGGTATTCGGCGAAATCAAACATGCCCAGCGGGAAATTGTCCGAGGCCAGCGTGTACACCTGGCCCAGCGTCGTGCGCACCAGCGGCGAGACGTGCCCCGCGTTGATGTACTCCAGGTGCCCGCCAGGGTCCAGCACGGAATAGAACAGCGTGGCGTAGCGGTCGTCGCCGATGCGCTCGCAGAGGTACTTGTTGACGCGCGCGCCGATGGTGTTGAGCGCGATGTCCATTCCCGCCGTGGCCGAGAATACGCCTTGCAGCATGGAGGCCAGCAGCGCCGCCGGAATTCCCTTCCCGGATACGTCGGCCACCACCACGCCGCAGCGCCCGCCGGGAAGCCCGATCGCGTCAAAGTAGTCGCCGCCGATGGATTGGCACGCAATGTTCAGCCCGGTGATGGAAAACTCCTTCGCATCGGGAAAGGATTTGGGCAGGAGCTGCTGCTGAATCTCCATGGCGATGTGCATTTCGTGCTCGAGGCGCTCTTTTTCGCGCGAGGCGGAAAAGAGCCGCGCGTTTTCGACCACCGTGGCGGCTTCCAGCGCCAGCGCGCGCAGCGTCTGGCGGTCGAGATCGGAAAACGCGCTGCCCACCGCGCGGCTGTCGAGATAGAGCACGCCGAGCAGTTCGGCCGGCTTGCCGTACACCGTCGTATCCGACGAGCCGATGGCCGGCATTTTTTCCAGCGGAATGGCGATCACGGTGCGCAGTTCCAGCCGCGCCATGCTGTCCTGCTGGCGGCGGTCGAGCGCGCCGAGCGCGTCGCCGGGATCGCTGACGATCAGCTCGCGGCGGGACTTCACCACCTGCTTCAGGATGCTCGTGGAAATCTGCAATTCCTTGGCATCGAGCGTGCCGTGGCGATGGTCGCGGGCCACGCTGGGCGCCAGCTCGCCCTCTGCGCCTTCCGGAGCGCGCAGCAGCAGCGCGCCGCGCTCGGTGTGCGTCACCTGAATCGCCGCGTCCACCACCGACGTGAGCAAATCCTCAAGCGCCAGGCTGGTGTGCATCACGCGCACCACTTCCAGCAGCACGCCGAGGTGATAGAGCTCGCGGGAGGTGGCCGGCGTGGCCGGCGCGGCCTCCACGCGGTTCACCAGGTCGGCGACGCTGGTTTCCTCGCCCACTTCGTACACCACGCGGAACGAATCGGGCACGCCGAACTCAATGGTGTCCCGCGCTTTCAGCTCGTGCCGCGCGGAAATTTTCTGGCCGTTGACAAATGTGCCGTGGCGACTCTGGAGATCTTCGAGGAAGTATTTCCCGTCCGCGATGTCAATCTTGGCTTGCTGGCGGCTGATGCGCGTGTCACTGAGCGTGAGCTCGTTGCCCTTCTGCCGGCCGATGGTGAAGGGAGTGCTCGCGACGGGTACCTGACGCTCGGCGCCGCCGGGTTCCAATACCCGCAATCGTGGAGTTGCGGACATTATTCCTTTCCCGAAATCTTGGCTTCACGACTTCCCAACATCCGACTTCTCGACCTCTTGACCTCTTGACTTCCCGACTTACTTGCTTCCCGACGTCTCGGCACTTCGATTGGTAAGCAATCCTGACCTGGTTCCAAACAGGGCCTTGGCCACACCTTAACACACTGCCTGCTCACAAACCGGCAGAAGTCTACCGCACGCCTGCACATGGTAGGGAAATTACCCCCCGATGTAAATACGCGATTCCGCCGGGGCCGTTATTTTGATGTGGCGCTTGAAAGCAGCGGGGCAGCCCGGCAGCGCCCCGCCCTTTGCATAAGGATCGGCCGCCCATCGGACAGCTCCTGAATCAGCTTGCACTGGATGCACGCGTGCGTTGACTTACCTATCGGTACAGCCTAAGATGCAAACTAAGCTGCGCCAGGGGAGGCTTCTCCCCATGATTGGCAAGGTCATCGCGTATCGCAGAATCCCGGGAAAACTCTGCCCAAGCGGCCTTTTCCCCAGCCACGGAATTGACAACAGCCGGATGAAGGGCAAAGCGCCTTCGTCCTGCCCCGTTGTATGCGTTTGCCCCTCCTAAGCGGCAAGAAGGGAGAGCGTCATGTTTGAGGTGCCAAAAGACAAGCAGGAAACGAAAAAGATGCGGCTGCTGATCGGTGCCGCGACGGTTGTAGTGATCTTGCTCCTGGTGGTTCTCTACTTCACCTCGCGGCGCGGAGCGCAAGGCCCCATGGTCTCGGCTACGCCTGCCGCCCCGTGCGTTCCGGATCCCATCAACGACCTGACAGTTGTGGACGCCAAGATGGATAAGGACAGCACCGGGATGTCAGCCCTCTGGGTGGTTCGCCTCCGCAATAAGTCCCGCGGCTGCACGTATACCTCCATTGAGTATGAGACGACCTACGTCCGCGGGGACGAAACCGTTATCGCCGTCAACAAAGGCACGCTCCCCGGTACGATCGAGCCCGGCGAGCAGAAGGGTTACCCGGAGTTCCGCGACATCCTCTTCCCCACCGGCGCGGCGTGGTTCCGATTCAAGATCATTGGCGCGAAGGT
>JACOSF010000109.1 GCA_016179005.1 Acidobacteriota bacterium
CAAAGAGGGTTTCAAGCACGTCTACGTCTGGCAGGACGGCCCGGATACGTGGTACCCCGAACGCCGCCATCCGACGGTTTCGGCCCACATGGTTCTCGAAGGCGAAGTGACCGTAACCATTAACGGTAAATCGCGTAAATACGGCGTCGGCGAGCGCTGCGATGTCCCGGGAGGCACAGTACACTCGGTGCGGATGGGGCCGAAGGGCTGCCGGTATGTGATTGGGGAAAAGTAGCGCCCGCCATTGGGTGCGCTCATGCTCGAGACTGCGACAATGGCTCTGTTGATCCAAAACTGGGTTTTTGTTGTGATGAGCCTTCTTGTGCCGCTGATCTTCGTCATAATTGGGTTAGCGACAGTATTCCGACCACGACAGCTTCTTCAATTCCACGAGGCAATGTCAAAAGAAGCAGGGTTGCTGAGGGAAGACCCGCAATCCGTGGCCGAATGGTACCGAGAATCGCGGTTCGCGGGAATCGGGATTGCGGCTTTCGGCGGTTTCATGTTTTGGATCGCGGCGCGGAGCGCCCGGCACTGGATGAAAAACCCGCTGCCGACTATGTTGCAGCCGGCCGTTCAGGGAGGGCGAACGCAGTGGGAATTGCTGCTATTCGGTATTCTCTTATTTGTAGTTGGGTTCTATCTTCTCGTGAATGCAAGAACCATCGTCCGGCGAATATTTGAACGGGCACCCAGGCTGCTGCTGATCTCAGATGGCACTCTTCTTTTCTGGACAATATTCTACAGAGTGTTCGGAGTCCTGGCCATGTTCGGTTCTTTCTTGCCGCTCACTCAGTGGGCACTCAGCCTCCGTTGACACTCCGAAGTTGTAAGAATCTGCTGAGTCGTCGATGCGCCATGGCGGATCTTGGACCCGGCGGAATACAATAGGCGCCCTACAGAATTGAGTGCTGGACAGGCCGTCCCGATGCATCGGGAGCCTGTCCCACGCAGATCAGTTCGTGGGTGGCCTCGGTTATCTGAAGGAAGAAGTGGGCGCAGCATGCTGCGCCCCTATGAAGGAAAAGAACCGGCGGGACGCCGACGTTATGAGGCAAGGGTGCGGTCGAGGAGTTCGACAACGTGGAGAACTTCCTGCTTGGTGCCGTGCATCGCCGCGCCGGCGCGGAGTTGCAGCAGGCACCCGGGATTGGCCGTGACGATGACCGGCGCTTTCGTTGCCATCGCGTAGCGCATTTTTTCTTCGAGAATTTCCATAGAGGCGGCGGTCTCGGTGACGTTGTAGATGCCAGCGGAGCCGCAGCAGTCGTCGGAGCGGAACATCTCGACCAGCTCAACGCCGGGCACCGCGCAAATCAGCTTTCTGGGCGCTTCGCGGATGCGCTGGCCGTGCGCGAGGTGGCAGGAATCCTGATAGGTGACGCGCAGCGGCAATTCCTTCAGCGGCGCGGCGAGGCCGAGGTCGGCGAGAAACTCGGTGACGTCGCGCATTTTCGCTTGGAATGCGATGGCCTTGGGATACTCCGCATCGCCCTCCTGAAATAATTGCGGGTATTCCTTCAGCGTGGAGCCGCAGCCGGCCGCGTTGGTGACCACCGCGTCGAAACTTTCGCGCAGAAACGCCTCCAGGTTATTGCGGGCCAATTCGCGGGCCACATCGCGGACGCCGGCGTGCAGGGCCAGCGCGCCGCAGCAGAGCTGTCCATCGGGCACGACCACTTCGCAGCCGTTCGCCGTCAGCACGCGGATAGTTGCTTCGTTAAGCTTGGTGAAGGTGACCTGCGCGATGCAGCCGGCGAAAAAAGCCACGCGGGCGCGCCGCGGGCCTTGTGCTGGAAAAGTTTTGCCCAGCTCCGAAAAGAAAAATCTGTCGTCAATGCGCGGCATGAGGCGCTCGCGCTCGTCCAGGCCGAGCAGCTTCAAAATGCCGGTGGCGCGCGCGAAAGCAGCGAGGCCCGAGCGCTGATAAATCTTGGTGAGGCGGGCGGCGAGGTCAATGCTTCGCGGATGCGGCAGCAAATAGCGGAAAAAAGCGTCGCGGGCGAGGCGCGAAAAAAGCCCGCGCGGATGCTGCTGCTCGATTTGCGCGCGGGTGAATTCCACGAGCTTGCCGTATTCGACGCCGGAGGGGCAGGCCGTTTCGCAAGCGCGGCAGTCCAGGCAGCGGTCGATGTGCGTGACGAAGCCGTCGCCCAGCTCGAGCTCCCCCCGGTCCACCAGCAGCATCTGGCGGATGCGTCCGCGCGGCGAATCCGCCTCCATGCCCCAAAGACGATACGTGGGGCAATGGTTCAGGCAGAGCCCGCAGTGCACGCAGCGGGCGTAGTCGTCCCAGCTCGGCTTGTCGTCCCCGACAAAGCCCTTGACCTGTTTCTGTGTGCGCGTTTCCGTCATTCGCGGGCCGATTTTCGATTTTCGAATTTCGTTTTTCGATCTTCTAGATGCCGCCGTAAAAGCGGCCCGGGCTCAAAATGCCGCGCGGGTCGAACTCATTTTTCAGGTTGCGCATCAGCGCAAGGTCGCCGCGCGACGGCCCCCAGACGCCGACTTCGCGCTTCAGCGCCGCGGGACAAAATTCAATCACGGGGCTTCCTCCGGCACGCTGCGCAGCAGCAAAAATCTGGTTGCAAGCCTGAGCGAGATGTTTTTGCGCGCCTTCCCCCGGCGACGACGGCACCAGAGCAAAGTAAACCACCCCGGCCGCCCGCAGCAGCGCTGCAGACGCCAACTCGTGCCGCGCGGCAATCTCCCCGGCTGCTTTCACAAACTCGCTGAATTGCCCGGGCAATACGTTGATCTTCATGACGGCAGCCGCGGGCTTCAAGTGGAACGCCACGCTGGGAAATGTGCGGACATAGCTCCACTCCATGCAATCGTCCTCGCCGATTCGCGCAAAGAGCGGGTGCTGCGGACGGGCCTGCGCAAACGCGGTGGCGCGAGCGGCGTGGGCCATGGGCTCCAATTCGCGGCGATGGCGCTCCACCACCTGTTCGTTTCCGCCGGTCCCGACGAGCACGGTCCATTCCTTTTCGGAAAAGCCAGGCGCGGGCGATCGGAAAGTCATGCCAAAGGTTTCCGGCTCGCCGCGCTCGCGGCGGGCCTTGGATTCCTGCTCCATGATTTGCAGGATTTCCTCTTCAGAGAATTCGCGGGCACCCGAGGGCGCGAGAGAGTTCAGCAGGCGCGCGGCTTCCGGCGAGAGAATGTCCAACGCGCGGGGCTGCAGCGGGGAAGCGGCCATCGCGCTGCGGAAAGCGAGGGCGTCGTCGAGCGTGGCAAAGCGGACGAGGTACGTCGCCGTGACCGGTGGAAGCGGAAACGTGCGAAAGTTTGCGCTGGTGATGATGCCGAGCGTGCCCAGCGAGCCGATCATCAGCTTGTGGATGTCGTAGCCCGCGACGCTTTTCACCACGCGCCCGCCGCTCTTGGTGCGCACGCCTTCGCCGGTGACGAATTCGAGGCCCAACAGGAAGTCGCGCGCCGTGCCGAAGGCGTGGCGCAGCGGCCCCGAAGAATTTGTGGCCAGGATGCCGCCGATAGTGGCGAAGCCGCCGAAGTGCGAGTCGAGCGGCAGGAATTGCCGCTGCTCGCGAAGCTGCCGGTTGAGAAAGTTCAACTGAATGCCGGCTTCGACCGAAAGCGTGAGGTCGCGCGGGTCATAGGAAAGCACGCGATGGAGGCCGATGCGCAGCGCGATGTCATAACGCGCAGGCGGCGCGCCAAGCCCCATCTGCTGGAAAGTGCCGTACGGAACGACGGCCAGGTTCTCCGCGGCGGCGAAGCGCACGACTTCGACGACTTGTTCGACGGTGTTGGCGTGCAGAGCGGCGCGCGGCGCGCAACCGTCAATCGTGCAATGCGCCAGGCTCTCCGCATCCGTAAAAAAGTTTCCCGCATCGACAAGAGCTTCCAGTTTCGCGAATGTGGCGTCCGTAAGCGGGCTCATAGGGGCGTGGAGGAAGTGACGGGGAAAGGCTTGACGCGGACTTCGCCGCAGCCTTTGCCGAACGGGAAAATTTTACCGGGATTGAGCAGGCCGGCAGGATTCATCGCATGACGCACGCGGAGCATGGCCTCGAGGTCGGCCTCGGTGAACATGAGCGGCATCAGCTCGCTTTTTTCGAAGCCGACGCCGTGCTCGCCGGTGATGGAGCCGCCGACGACGATGCAGTGCGCCATGATTTCGCCGGCCGCAGCGACGGCGCGCTCGTACTGGCCGTGGTCGCGCGGGTCGAACAGGATGATGGGGTGCAGGTTGCCGTCGCCGGCGTGAAAGATGTTGCCAATTTCAAAGCCGTATTTTTTGCCGATGGCGTCGATTTTGCGCAGCGTGGCAGGCAATTTGGTGCGCGGGATGACGCCGTCCTGCACGTAGTAGCTCGGCGAAACACGGCCGACGGCGCCAAAGGCATTCTTGCGGCCCTTCCACAGAAGGTCGCGCTCTTTGGCGTCCTTCGCCACGCGCACTTCGCGCGCGTGATTCAGCTTGCAGACGTCGATGATTTCGGCAGCTTGCGCCTCGACCGATTCGCGCAGGCCGTCCACTTCGATCAACAGCACGGCGGCGCTGTCCAGCGGATAACCCGCGTGCACCCAGGCTTCCACCACGCGCAGCGTCCAGCCGTCCATGAATTCGCACGCCGCGGGGGTGATGGCGCGCGCGGTGATCTCCGCCACGGTTTCCGTGGCGTCGTCCACGGTTTCGTAAATGGCCAGCAGGGTTTTGGTGGCTTCGGGAAGCCGCGTCAGCTTCACGGTGACTTCGGTGACGATGGCCAGCGTGCCCTCGGAGCCCACCAGCAGGCCGGTGAGGTCGTAGCCGGGCGTGTCCATCGTCTTTCCGCCAACGCGCAGCACTTCGCCGGAAGGCAGCACCACTTCCAGGCCGGTCACGTGATTCGTGGTGATGCCGTAGAGCAGCGTGTGCGGGCCGCCAGCGTTTTCCGCGACGTTGCCGCCGATGGTGCAGGACTTCTGGCTGGAGGGATCCGGCGCGAAAAAATAGCCAGCCTGCTCGACCGCGCGAGTGATGTCCAGATTCACCACGCCGGGTTGCACCACGGCGCCCTGATTGTCGAGATCAATCTCGATGATTTTATTCATGCGCGAAAAAACGATCAGGATGCCGCCCTGGCGGGCCAGCGCGCCGCCGGAAAGGCCGGTCCCTGCGCCGCGGCCGGTGATAGGCACCTGATGACGGTTGGCGAGTTGCACGATGCGCACAACGTCTTGCGTGGTGCGGGGGAAGACAACGACGTCCGGGCGCGCCACTTCGATCGAGCCGTCGTACTCGTACATCATCAAATCTTCGCGCGCGGAAAGCACGCTCTGCTTGCCGAGGAACTCCTGCAGCTCGCGGATGATGTTCGGGTCCATGCGGGACGGCGCGGCGGCTACCACGCGTCAATATAGTCTGGCCGAGGCGGAGAGGCAAGGAAGGAAGCGGGGAAGCAGAGGAAGGAGATGAGGGAGAGGAAGTAGAGGAAAGACGCCGGCTATGATAAATTCGCGCCTCCACGCTGAGGAGCGAAATGGCGAAGCCGAAGCTGTTGAGCACGCACAAACTGTTCGAAGCGCCGCGCAAGCTGCTGGACGAGCACTTTGAAGTG
>JACOSF010000009.1 GCA_016179005.1 Acidobacteriota bacterium
ACAACACGCGCGCGGCAATCTACAAGCTGGCGGCGCTGACCGGCGTGGACAGCCTGGGCGGCGGATTTCTGTCGAGCGCGCTGGTGTCGTACTGGTTTTTTCAGCGCTTCGGCGCAGGCGAGGAGCTGCTGGGGCCGCTGTTTTTCGGGGCGCGGGTGGCCAACGCGGCGTCGCACCTGGTGGCGGCGTGGCTGGCGCGGCGGATTGGGCTGTTGAACACGATGGTGTTCACGCACCTACCGTCGAGCCTTTTCTTGATTGCCGTGCCGTTTGCGCCGAGCTTGCCGTGGGCGATTGCGCTGTTCCTCATACGCGAAGGCCTGGTGGAAATGGACGTGCCGACACGGCAGTCGTACATTCTGGCGGTGGTGCATCCGGAAGAACGCGCGTTTGCGAGCGGGTTTACCACGTTCACGCGAAACGTGTCCTATGCGATCGCGCCGGCGCTGGCGGGCGCGGCGATGAAAGGGCTGTCCATGGCCAGCCCGCTGTTCTTCGGCGGAGGAATCAAAATCGTGTACGATGTGATTTTGTACGCCGCGTTCCGGCGAGTGAAGCCGCCCGAAGAGCAGATGGAAAGTATGGGAAGGAAAAACTCATGAAACGATTTACGCTGGCAGTTCTGTTCTCATTTATTTTCGCGGCAAGCGCGGGTGGGCAAGAAATGCCGGCGGACTACAAGATGGTGCGGGAGGTGCTTGAGCGGGGCGGAGACTACAAGGCGGGCGTGCTGAAGGTGAACGTGCCGCGCGGTATGCAAGTCCGAGTGGCGGCGATAGCGCTGCCGATGCCCTTCGGCTTCAGCGGCTGGGTGGCGTTCACCAAAGGCGACGCAGGAATGGACGTGATGATGGGCGACCTGGTTCTGCTGGAAGACGAAGTGAATCCGGTGATGTCGGCGCTGCTGGAGAACGGCATTGAGGTGACTGCACTGCACAACCATTTTTTCTGGGAGCAGCCGCGGGTGTTCTACATGCACGTGCACGGCCACGGCAAAGCAGAAGAGCTGGCGCGCAAGCTGAAGCCGGCGCTGGATCTGATCCCAAAAGCCGTGGCGGCACCCGGCGCCAGTTCATTTGCGGGCCAACTCGATGGGGCGAGACTTTCGAAAATCATCGGCTACTCCGGCGAACAGAATGGCACCGTTTACAAAATCACGATTGGGCGAGACGACATCGGGCTGAAAGAAATGGGAGCGACGATCAACGCGCGAATGGGGTTGAACACGTGGGCGGCGTTTTATGGCGCGATGGAGGATGCTGTGGTGGCCGGCGACGTGGCCATGCTGGAAGGCGAGGTCACCCCGGTGTTGAACGCGCTGCGGCAAAACGGCCTCCAGGTGGTGGCCATCCATCACCACATGATCGGCACGCGGCCGATGGTGATTTTTCTGCATTACTGGGGACGCGGTCGGGCGGAAAAATTGGCGAGCGGGATCCGCGCCGCGCTGGAAAAGACCAAGACGACGCGGAAACCGTGACGGCCGCAAGAGAGCGATCCGGAAAACAGGCATGAAACTTGAAGTGCAAATCGGCGGGAAGAAACGCGCGCTGGAAGTGGTGCGGCGGGGCGAACGGCTGGTGTGCACGCTGGATGGAAAGCCGGTGGACGCGGACGCGGTGGAAGTGGCTACGGCAACGTATTCGATTCTGCTGCGCGGGCAGTCGTACGAGGTGCGCGTGCATGCGGCGCCGGACGGGCTGCACATTAACGCTGGCGGCGAAGAATTAGTCGCGCAGGTAGTGGACCCGCGACAGTGGCGCAGCCGGCAGACGGCGCGAGGCGGCGGAGTCGAAGCCGAAGGGCGGCAGGAGATCAAAGCGCCCATGCCGGGGAAAATTGTGCGCGTGCTGACGAAGGCGGGCGACGCGGTGGAGGCCGGGCAAGGGTTGCTAGTGGTGGAAGCGATGAAAATGCAGAACGAGATCCGCGCGCCAAAAACGGGGAAAGTGGAAAAGGTGCTGGTGGCGGAAGGGCAGGCGGTGAATGCGGGGGAGACGCTGGCAGTGGTGGGGTAAGAATAGAAAATAGGAAAAGCGAAAAGCGAAAAGCGAAAAGCGAAAAGCGAAAAGCGAAAAGCGATTCCCCCTCCCTGCAGTTCTAAGAAAGTCAAAAAGGCGATGGATCGAGCCGGACAGGCTAGAAAGCCTGTCCGGCTCGAAAGGTGAATTGTGCCGGACAGGTTGGAAAAGCCTGTCGTACGAGGGAGTTATTTTTTGGCGGGGGCAGGCTGCTTGGCGGGTACGGCGGCGGGGAGTTTTCCGGCGGATTCGAGAACCTGCTGGGCGAGGAAATTGCGCACGGAGGCTTCGTCGCGGGCGACGCTGAGATAAGCGGAACGGAGCAACTGCTCCTTGCGATTGCGCAGGGCGTCGCGAATGGACTGCTGGACCTTGGGGTCGGAAAGCTCGCGCTGGCCGGGCGACTCGCGGGCGATGAGCTTGAGGATGCGGTAGCCGTCGCGAAGAGCGACGACGGGGCTGACTTCTCCGGGCTTCATGGACGTTAGAGTCTTCTTCAACGCGGGATCGGTCTGATTGAGAGCGGATTCGGGGATGTAGCCGAGATCACCGCCATTGGCGGAGGTGCTGGGATCCTCGGAATAGTCCATGGCCACGGTGGCGAAGTCCGCGCCTTCCTGGATTTGGGCGAAGAGGGCGGAAGCCTTGCGGCGGGCTTCGGCATCGGTGGTGGCGTCGTCGTTCTTGCGGTTGCGGACCTGGGGGTCCTTGCGGGGCGTGATGACAATCTGGGAAACGCGGTACTGCGACTCGACGACGTTGAACTGCGCGCGGTTCTGATTGTAGAAGTCGGTGACGTCCTGGTCGGTGATGGAAACCTTGGCGACGACTTCGCGATTGATGAGCTTCTGGATGGTGAGCTGGCGGCGGAGGTCGCGCTTGAGGTCGTCCACGGAGACGCCGCGCTCCTTCAACTGGCGCTGGAACTCGTCCTCGGTGTAAGGGCTCTTGAACTCGGTGAACTTGTCTTCGACCTCGCCATCGCCGGCCTCGAGGCCCATTTTTTTGGCGCGTTCGAGAAGGATTTCGTTGTTAATGAGCTCGTCGATGATGTTGAGCTTGAGGGAGAGGCCTTCTTCCTGAGAAGGCTCCTGGCCTTCGGGGTTGGTGCGGCTGCGGTAATATTTTTCGACTTCGTCGCGCTTGATTTCCTTGCCGTTGACGGTGGCCCAGACGTCCGGGCCGGGGGCGGACTCCTTGCGGCAGGCGCCGAGAGACACGAGGAGCGCGAGAACCCCGGTGGTCAGGACAGCGCGGTGGAGCACAACGTCACCTCGGAAAAAGGGATGCGTGAAAGGTTGGGTCAGGCGGCCTTGGTCACGCGGCCGGCGCGAATGCACGCAGTACACACGCGCACGTGCATGCGTACGCCCTTGACGATTGCGCGCACGCGACGCAGATTGGGATTCCAGCGGCGGCGGCGGATGTTGTTGGCGTGGCTGATGATGTTGCCGTAGCGCGGGCCTTTGCCGCACAGTTCACATGTCTGAGCCATAGCTACTCCTGCACGAAAAAGAGCGTTAGAACAAACGCTTATGGTAGCAGAGAAAGGGAGTTTGCTCAACAGGCGGATTAGGCGCGTGGCTAAAGATTGAGTGGTTTCGGAGCCGGCAAAATGCCGGCGCTACAGTCGGGACATGTTCCGGCGGGTGTCGCGAGCACAAGGCGGCGGCATGAAGCCGCGGCTATGGGCGCAACCTCGGCGCAAGGCGGGGGCATAAAGCCTCCGCTACATACGGAGCCCGGCGGAGACGGCGTCGAAGAAGGCGTTGAGCTCCGTGGGCTGGGTGAAAATGTGCGTGGCGATGCGAATGCGCTCGCCGCCGCCGGCGATGCGGATATTGCGCGCGGAACATTCCCGAGCGATGGAGGAAAGATCTTTTAAGCCGGAGCCGGGAGCCGGCTCAAAACTCACCAGGGTGCCGAAAAAGTCGTCGGAGGAGGCGTTGACGATTTTGAGCTGCGGCTGCTTGGCAATGAAATCGCGAACGCGCGTGGCGAGCTGGTGGCTGCGCGCGTAGATTTTTTCCGGGCCGATCTGGTTAAAGAAATCGAGCGCGGCTTTGAGGCCGACAAAGACGGACAGATTGGATGTGCCGAAATTGGAAAAGCGGTAGGCCTTCTGGTCGTAGTTCTTCCACTCGCCGGAAGCGATGTTGACCCACAGCTTGACCTTGTCGAGGGTTTCTTCGCGGAGGTAGAGGAAGCCGGTGCCCTTGGGCGACATAAGCCACTTGTGGGGGCTGGAGGCGTAAAAGTCGCAGCCGATGTCGTGGAGATCGAGGGGGATCTGTCCGATGGCATGCGCGCCGTCGAGCTGGGTAAGAATGCCGCGGCTGCGTGCGAGCGCGCAGATTTCTTTGGCGGGAAGAATCACGCCGGTGACAGTGGTGATGTGGCTGAAAAAAATAATGCGCGTCTGCGGAGTAATGGCGCGGGCGAAGAGATCCACAATTTGTTCTTTGGAAGCGGGCGGCTTGGGAAGCGTGAGGTAGCTGATCTTTGTGCCGAAGCGCGCGGCCTTCTGCTCCCAGCAGCAACGGCCGCCGGGATGCTCCTGGTCGGTCATGAGAACTTCTTCGCCGGGTTTCATGTCCAGGCCGTTGCAGACCACGTTGTTGGCCTCGGTGGCGTTGCGAACCAGAGCAAGCTCGTCGCGCTTGCAGTGAAGGAAAGCGGCAAGCCCATCGCGAAGCTCGCGAAGGCGAGTGTTTTCCTCGTAGCCGAACCAGGGATAGGCGGGTTCACGGTAGGTTTCCGCGAACAGGATGTGGTCAATCATCGCGCGGAGAATCGGCAGCGGCGTGCAGCCGACGGAGCCGCAGTTCAAGTTGATGCGGTCGGAGGCGAGCAGCCACTGGCGGCGCAGCTCGGCCCAGTAACGCTCGGAGTCAGAGACGAGCAGGCCCGGCGCGGGGAGCGGAATATCTTGAGAGAACATCTGCTCGGCGCGAGCGATGGGAATTCCGAGAATGGCGGCGCCGATGGCGGCGCGTTGGATGAATTGACGGCGAGCAAGCATGGCGGCCTCCCGTGAGTGCTGATGATGGGCGGAGTGTAGCAGAAAAAAAGGGGTCAGGGAGATTGAGTGATTGGGGGAGCGAAGACGGGATAACC
>JACOSF010000349.1 GCA_016179005.1 Acidobacteriota bacterium
CTAGTGACCACCAACACAGCCAGCAAATCCATCTCGGTGATGGATTTTATTCAGCGGCGCATCCGAGACGTCATCGGAATCTCCGCGTCGTCGCAGTTTGCCGTGGCCATTCATCCCCGCACGAATCTGGCGGTTGTTTCAGACGCGGCCAACAACCGCGTCTTGCTGGTTCCTCTGCCTCGGTGATGAGCCTTTTCCGCCGGAGAGCAGCGTTCTTGGCCGGTGCCCTTGCGCACCGTCCAACCGCCGCGTGCTCCCGCGCATCCGAAGGAAAAACCCCGGCATGCGGGGGCTTGCGCCTGGTCAGGATTCGCATTGACCGCGCGCCTCTGCCCGCGTATAATCGGCGTTTTGTGACTAGGGTAATTTTCCCTCAAGGAGTCAGCATGAACGTGAAACGTGCAGTATTCGCCGCGGCCGCTCTTCTGTTGGTGCCCGCTGCCCAGGTGTTTGCGCAGGCCGGCGGCGCCGCCCCTGCCCCCGCGCAGAAAGTCGGAATCCTGAATGTCCGTCAGGCCGTCTTCAGCACCGCGGAAGGCAAGCAGGCTCTGGCGGAGTTGCAGTCCCAGTTTGCGCCGCGCACGAACGAGATGGATGCCCTCCGCAAGCAGATGGACGACATCCAGGGCCGCCTCCGCGCCGGCGACCGTACCCTCAGCGACGACGAAAAGGCCCGCCTCACGCGTCAGGGCGAGGCGCTGGCTCGTCAGGCCCAGCGCAAGCAGACGGAGTTCGAGGAAGACGCCCAGGCTGCTCAGGGCGAAGTCTTCGAGCGTATCGCCCGCAAGATGGACGACGTGATGGGCCGCTATGCTCGCGAGAATAACTACACTCTGGTGATTGACGTGTCTTCGCAGAATGTCGTTGTCTTCGCCGCTCCGCAGACCGACATTACCCAGGACATCGTTAAGCTCTTCGACCAGGCGTTCCCGGTTCGCGCGGGTACGGCTCCCGCGGGCGCACCGGCTCAGCCCGGCACGCCACGGCCTCCTGCCAAGCAGCCGCCGGCCCAGAAACCGCCGCAACAGTAGCGGCCCGTAGGACGGCTGCTGGAGGTTTACGGCAGCCCGTCTGGTGGCATCGAGTTGCACGAACAGGGGCGTACACCGTACGCCCCTGTACTCTTTTCCGGCTCCTTGTCTTCCTCTTAATTACCTCACCGGGAAGCCAAGCCCCGTCCCACAGCATTGCTCCATCCTCATCCTTTGTCTTGCTTTTCCCCGGATGGGGGGCTATACTTTTTCCGCTTGAAGCCGGTCGCACAATTCAGTGGGCGCGAGCCCACTTTTTTGTTGGCCGGATAAGTGGGGTGGCTTCCCGATCGGTCCAGGATCGTCCCTGCCGGGGGCGGCTTGACCCCCGCATGGGCGGCGTTGTCTTCGGTTCGCTGGAGCGGGCTGAAGTGAGTTGCCGCTGTTGGCGGACATGGATATCGAGAAAATTCGCGAGGCTGCCGAGCGTGTGGCCCGGTCCGAGGCTCTGGAAGTTGTGGACGTCGAATGGAAGATCGGCAAGCAGCGCTTCCTCCGCGTCTACATCGACAAGCCCGGCGGGGTGAGCCACAGCGACTGCGAAGCGGTTTCCAAACAGTTGAGCGTGATCCTCGACCTTGAGGATCTGGTTCCCGGCCCACGGTACGTTTTGGAAGTCAGTTCGCCCGGCCTGGATCGCAAGCTGCTGAAGCCGGCCGATTACGAGCGCTTCGTCGGCCGCCTGGCGCGTATCTCGCTCGAAGCGCCGGTGGAGAATTCGACTTTTTTTGAGGGTCGCCTGGCCGGCTATGCCGGCGGCACCGTGCAGATCGAAGTGAAGGGTCGCCGCATTGACCTGCCGTATGCGGCCATCCGCAAGGCCCAGTTGGTCGTGGAGTTCTAGCAGGGCTGTAGGGGCGCCGTCCCGAAACTTCGGGGCTGCGGCCTCGCGAGGTACGACACAATGTCAAGCGTGCTGGTTCAGACAATCGAACAGATCAGCCGGGAAAAGCACATCGAGCCCGAGATCATCGTCGCGGCCATCGAAGACGCTATGGTTGTGGCTGCCCGCAAGTACTACAAGACGGAAGAAGACCTCCGCTCGAAGTTCAATCCCGAAACCGGCCACGTGGACGTGTATGCCGTGCGTCTCGTTGTCGAGGAAGTCGCCGACCCCAAGCGAGAGATTACTCTCAGCGAAGCCCGCAAGCAGGATCCCGCCGCGGAAGTGGGCGGTGAGGTTCTCTTCACCAAGCCCACCGACGTGCTCGGCCGCATCGCCGCGCAGACTGCCAAGCAGGTCATCATGCAGAAGGTGCGCGAAGCCGAGCGCGACACCATTTTTAACGAGTACAACGGCCGCGTCGGCGAGATGCTCAACTGCATCGTCAAGCGCACCGAGGGCCCCGACCTCATCGTGGACCTCGGGCGCACCGAAGCGCGCCTGCCCAAGCGCGAGCAGTCCCGCCTGGAGACCTACAACGTCGGCGACCGCCTGCGCACGGTGATCCGCGCCGTGGAGCGCGCCGCCAAAGGGCCGCAGGTCATCGTCTCCCGCGCTGACGGAATGCTCGTGCAGCGCCTGTTCGAAATGGAAGTTCCCGAAATCTATGACGGCACCGTGCAGATCCGCGCCACCGCCCGCGAGGCCGGTGAGCGCACCAAGATCGCCGTCTCCAGCCGCGACAAAGACGTGGACCCCGTCGGCGCTTGCGTGGGCATGAAGGGCATGCGCGTGCAGTCCATCATCCGCGAACTCCGCGGCGAAAAAATCGACATCATCCCCTTCAACGAAGAGACCGTGGCCTTCGCGCAGAAGGCCCTGAGCCCGGCCAAGGTGACTCGCGTCCAGATCGTGGACCCCGAAGAAAAGCGCCTAGAGGTCATCGTCGAGGATACCAAGCTTTCCCTGGCCATCGGCAAGAAGGGCCAGAACGTGCGTCTCGCTAGCAAGCTTGTCGGCTGGAACATCGACATCAAGAGCGAGGAAGAGAAGCGTCGCGAAATCGAAGATCAGATGGCCGCGCTCACTGCTCCCGGCACGCCCCTCTCCGAGCTCGCCGGCATCGGCCCCAAGACCATCGAGAAGCTCGAGTCTCACGGCGTCACCCAGATTGAGCGCCTCGCGGAGATGACTCCCGAACAGTTGATGGAAATCCCGGGCATCGGCGAGAAAATGGTGGAAAAAATCCGCCTCGCGGTGGCCACTTATTTCGAGACGCTGGAGTCTCAGCAAGCCGCCGCCGCAGAAGCGGCCGCTGCTGCGGAAGCTGCCGCTGCAGCCGAAGTCCCAGCGGAGGCGGCAGTCGAATCCGCGAGCGAGGAAGCCCCCGCATCCGCGGAGCCTGCCGGAGAAGTGGTTGCCGCAACTGCGGAAGAAAAAATCGCTGAAGAAGGTGAGGCGCCAGTACAGCCGGCGCCCGCCGAGGAGCAGGACTAGATCCACTGCGTATGTCTGAGCATCCCAATCAAATCCGCATTAACGATCTGGCCCGCGAACTCGAGGTCAAGTCCAAGGCCATTATCGAGCTGCTCCCCGAAGTCGGCGTTACCGAAAAGAAGACCCACTCCAGCTCCATCGACGAATCCGCTGCCGTAAGGGTTCGCCAGCATTTCCGCGCTCTCGCGGATGCGGAAGCCCAGGCCGAAGCCGCCGCTGCGGCGGAGAAAGTGGCCAGGGAAGCCGCAGCCAGGGCGGCGCGCTCCCGCCCGGCGGCTGCGCCTGCCAAGCCTTCGCCTCCACCGGTGGTGCCGCCTGCGCCCGCGCCTGCTGTTGTAGCGCCGGCGGCAGTTGTGGCGCCTGCTGCGCCTGCGCCGAAGCCCGCTCCTGGCGTGAGTCCAAAAGTTCCGCCTCCGGCCGCCCCCGCGGCGGGAGCGCGTCCCTCTGCTGCATTACCGCCGAAGATTGCACCGGCGCCTCCTGCGGCTGCGGGTGCCCCTCCGGCGGCTCGCGCAGCGGCTCCAGCGCGTGCGCCGGCAGCTCCGCGTTCTGCGCCGGTCTCGACTCCTCCGGCAAAACCGCTCGCCACGCCGGGCCAGCCGATCGTTAGGCTCTCATCTCGTCCATTATTCAAGGATGGCCGTCCGTCAAGTGTTCGTCCGGCGGCTGCGAGCCCCGCGGGCGCTCCCAGCAGTGGACGTCCCATTCCGCGTCATCCCATGCGCCCCGGCCAGCCCCCGCGGCCAGGCCAGCAGCGTCCTGGTGGGCGCCCTGCTCCGATGATGCCGCAGGACAGAGTTCCCCCGAAGGCCGAACCCGGCAAACCCATTTACTCGCGCAAGCCCGCGCCGCGATCCCGGCCCATGGCGGACAAGCGGTTCGAGGAAGGTGAGCGGAAGCTGCACCCTGTGCGTTCCCGCCCCGGCATGTCGGGTGCCCGCGCCACGCGCGCGGAACCCGTTGTCGCACCGGTGCCGCGCGAGCCGCGCGAAATCACCATCACGGAAGGCGTCACCGTCCGCGAGCTCGCAGAGAAGCTCGATGTCCGCGCCAAAGATCTTTTGAAGACCCTGCTCGATCGCGGCGTCTTCGCCAGCATCAATCAGGCCCTCGACACGCAAACCGCCACCACGCTGGCCGAAGCTTTCAGCGGAATTGTGCGCGTCATTTCCTTCGAAGAAGAAGCCGTCGAAGAAATCGCCAAGGTGGAAACCCCTGGCAAGACGGAGCCTCGCCCGCCGGTGGTCACCGTGATGGGCCATGTGGACCACGGCAAGACGAGCCTGCTCGACGCCGTGCGTAGCACCGAAGTCGCGGCCGGAGAAGCCGGCGGCATCACGCAACACATCGGCGCGTCCCAGGTGGACGTAGGCGGCAAGCGCGTCATCTTCATCGACACGCCCGGCCACGAAGCCTTCACGCGCATGCGCGCCCGCGGCGCGCGTGTGACCGATATCGTCGTCCTCGTCGTCGCCGCCGACGACGGCATCATGCCGCAAACTCTCGAAGCCATTGACCACGCCAAAGCAGCGGGCGTGCCCATCATCGTGGCCGTCAACAAGATTGATAAGCCCGACGCGCAGCCCGAGCGCGTCAAGCGCCAGCTTGCGGACCGCGGCCTGACGCCCGAGGAGTGGGGCGGCGAAACCGTCGTCGTGGAAGTTTCCGCGCGCGACAAGAAAAACCTCGACCGCCTGCTCGAATCCATTCTGCTCGTCAGCGACATCCGTGAGCTGAAGGCCAATCCGGACGTCCCGGCAACGGGCACCGTGCTGGAATCCCGC
>JACOSF010000345.1 GCA_016179005.1 Acidobacteriota bacterium
CGGCTTCAGCGTGACGTCCACATGGAAACGCTTGTGCAGCTTGGCCACCACCACTTCGATGTGCTGCTGCCCCGATCCGGCCAGCAGAAACTCCTTGGTTTGCGGGTCGCGCGAAAAGCGCAGCGCCAGGTCCTCTTCGAGCAGTTTGTGGATCGCCATACCGATCTTGTCTTCGTCGGCGCGGGATTTCGGCTCGATGGCAAACGTGATGGAGGGCTCGGGAATCCGCGCCGGCGGATAGAAAATCATGGCTGCCTTGTCGCCGAGCGTATCGCCAGTGAGCGTTTCTTTCAGCTTGGCGATGGCGCCGATATCGCCGGCGTTGAGCACCGCCACTTCCGTGCCCGTCTTGCCCTGCATCACTTGCACGTGTTGCAGGCGCTCTTGCGTGCCGCGGTTGAAGTTTGCAATCGTCGCATCATTTTTCAGCGCGCCGGACATCACCTTGAAGTAGTTGATGCGTCCGGCAAACGGATCGGCAATCGTCTTGAAGACGAAAACCGAGAGCGGCTCAGTGGCGCTGATGGATCGCTCCATCGGACTGCCTTTGCGGTCCGCCTCGCTCCAACCGGCCACCTTGCCGCGCTCCGTTGGAGAAGGCATGAAGTCCACAATGAAATTCAGGATGGCGTCACTGCCGATGTTGTGCAGGGCCGAGCTCAGCAGCACCGGGTGCAGCCGCTTGGCCAGGACGGCCAGGCGCAACCCCTTCGCCAGGTCTTCCACCGGCAGCGTGCCTTCGGAGAAAAACTCTTCCATCAACGCGTCGTCGCCCTCGGCGACCAATTCGACCAGCTTTTCGTGCGCCGACTTTGCCGCTTCCGCCAGGTCCGCGGGAATTTCTTCGATGCTCGGCTTGCCGTCGCCGTCGGACTTATAGACCAGCGCCTTCATCGTCACCAGATCCACCACGCCGCGGAAACTCTTCTCCTGACCGATGGGCAGTTGGATGGGCACCGCGGCGCGGCCGAACACCTGCTCGACCGACGCCATGGCGCGTTCGAAGCTGGAGAGTTCCCGGTCCATCCAGTTGAGCACGAACGCGCGGGGAATGTCGTACTCGGTACAGTAATCCCACACTTTCTCGGTGACCACCTGCACGCCGGCTACAGCGTCGATCAGGATCAAGGCGCTGTCCGCGGCCGCCAGCGACGCTTTCGTTTCATTGATGAACGTGCTGTACCCTGGAGTATCGAGGAAATTGATTTTTGTTTTCTCGGGTTTGTTAGCGGGCGCCCACTCCGCGTAGGCCAGTCCGGTCTGGATGGTGATCTTTCTGGCGATCTCTTCTTCGTCCCAGTCGGTCACCGTGTTCCCTTCGGTGACCTTTCCCAGCCGGTTGGTCATCCCGGCGGTGAAGAGTAACGACGACACCAGCTGGGTCTTCCCGGTGTCGCCGTGACCTACAATGCCGATGTTGCGGATGAAATCCGTGTTGTAAGTCTTCATGGTTCCCTCGAGTCCGCGGTGGCGGACAGTCCCTGCAATGGCGCGGCAACAAGGTTCGGGGCCCCGGAAGGACGGAAATCCCCACGCCGAAACTCCGGATGCTAGCACAGCAGCTTGCAGTCGTTCAATGAACCTGGAGAAAGGAAAGGCCGCGGCAGCGACGCCGCAGAAGCAGCGCTGCAGCAGCCCTTCTCTTCACTTGCAAAGCCAAATCACGCCTGAAGGGTGTCCCGTCACTCACTCCAGAACATGAATATTCTTCTTGTGGCACATCTCCTTGAGGATTCTCGGCCAGACGCTCACCGTCACCTCACCCAGATGCGCCTTTCTCAGCAGTTGCATTAGCGTCCGCGACTGCCCGATTCCGCCGCCGATGCTTAGCGGAATCTCGCTGTTCAAGATGGCCTGATGGTACGGGAATTTGAGGAAGTGGAGCTGGTTGGTGATTTCCAGTTGTTGCTTCAGCGTCTCGGCGTTGACGCGGATGCCCATGGAAGTCAATTCGTGGCGGCGCTCGGTGACGTGGTTCCACACCAGGATGTCGCCGTTCAATCCGTGCATGGGTTGGCCGTCATCCGATTTCGTCGCGGTGATCCAATCGTCGTAATCGGCCGCGCGCATTTCGTGCGGGTAGCCGTCCTTGAGCACCCAGCCGATGCCGATGATAAAAATCGCTGGATACTTCTGAAGGATAGCTGTTTCGCGCTGCTTGCGTGGCAGGTTGGGATACATCTCCAAGATGTCTTCCGCGTGCAGGAAGGTCAGCTTCTCGGGAAGGTTGGGATACTTCGGGTTCTTCAACTTTGGAAAGAGTTCC
>JACOSF010000136.1 GCA_016179005.1 Acidobacteriota bacterium
CCTGCAATTGCAGTTCGAGCTTCGCAGCTTCGCGCCGGAGCGATTCAACAGCATTCCGGTGATCACCAACCGCACAGTGGAGCAAACGGTGCGGCTGCGGGAAAACGAGCCGGCGGTGCTGGCGGGGATTATTCAACAGGACATTGACCGGACGGCGAGTGGCTGGCCCGGTGCCGTCAGCGTGGCGGGCGCGGGGCAAACAGCCAGCAAAAGACGGGGGCTGCGGCGGGAGACGGAGCTCATCATCGTTATCACGCCACGGCGCATCCGGCTGGCGCCGCGGAAAGACAGGACGATTTATGCGGTTCGCAAAGATTCCGGCGCACCCGCAGGGGGAACAGCAGAAAGGCCGCCGCAATGAGCCCGGCAGCGTGAAGAACGATCAGGGCGCGGCGTCGAGGACAACGACCGGCTGATAGGTGCGCGGCACAACCGCCTGGGCGATGGCGATCAGTTTTTCCTCAAAATTGAAAACGCGGAGGCAGGGAGGTTTCAGCTCGCCGGAATCGAGTTGCGCGGTGGCGCCCTGCGCGGACGTCACGCGGCCGGGCTGAATTTGCGCGATCTGAATATTAAAGCGCGCGCCGTGACGCACGCGGCGCTCGATAACCGGCAACACCGTGATGCGCGGCAGGTCGGAGAGAAGCCGCTCGAGAGGAAGAACCACTTCGGAGAGACGTCCGGCAAGTGCCGCCTGCTCGAGTTCCTGCAAAGTGATGGTCTGGTCCAGCGTGAATTCGCCCACAGCGGTGCGGGAGATTTCCGCGAGATGCGCTCCGCTTCCCTGCCGGAGGCCCATTTCGTGGGCCAGAGATCGAATGTAGGTGCCGGCGGCGCATTCGATGATGCAGCGGACCAGCGAGCCTTCCACGCCGGTGATCCGGAATTCGTAAACTTCCACTTCGACCGCCTTCAATTCGACCGGCTTATTCTTTCGGGCGAGCTCGTGCGCGGGGCGGCCGTGGATTTTCTTGGCGGAATAGGGCGGCGGCATCTGCAAAAAGCGGCCGACAAATTCCCCTGCAAGGGCCTCCGCCTGCTCGAAGGAAATGGCAGGAGCGGCGTCGGCGCCGGCCGGCGTGCCGTCCGCGTCGTAGGTGTCGGTAGCGAAACCAAAACGGATGGCGCAAGCATAACGCTTGCGGCGGCCCACATAGAAGCGGGCGAGGCGCGTGGCGCGGCCGAGAAGAAGAGCCAGCACGCCGGTGGCGAGTGGGTCCAGCGTGCCCAGATGGCCGATTTCGCGGAACCCCAGGATGCGGCGCACGGCGTCCACGACGTCGTGAGACGTCTTTCCGGCGGGCTTGTTGATGAGCAGCGCGCCTTCGACGGACGGCGCAGGGCGTTTGCGGGGCATGGGAATTGTTCAGTACCGTTCAGGATTCTTGCTGTTTTTTCGACTCGCGCAGGAGTTCGTCGATGCGCTGTTTGTACTCCTCGCTGCGGTCGTCGATAAAGAGCAGTTCGGGGCTGCGGCGCATTTGCAGGCGCACACCCAGTTCGCGACGCACAAATCCGGCGGCGGCGGCCAGGCCTCTGAGCGTCGAAGTGTGCTCCTCTTCGGAGCCCAGCACGCTGACGAAAATGCGGGCCACCTTGAGGTCGGGCGTGACGCGAACCTCTGTGACGGTGACCAGGCCGCTAATCCGCGGGTCTTTCAATTCCCCCGCAACCATGGCGCTGATTTCGTGGTGAATTTCTTCGGCGATGCGTTCGTGTCTGTGTCCGGCGACGGTCATGGGCAATATCCGCAGTCAGGAATCAGAGAACTTCAATCTCCTGGGAGACAAGGTCGCGGCCAAGGAGACGTTCGGCCTCCGAGGCGACGTGATCGAGCGATTCGCGCAAATGGCGCTCATCGTTGGACAGGGAGACAACACCGACCAGCGCGCGCTGCCACACGTCCTGGTGTTCCAGCTCGGCCACGGCGACGTTGAACTGCCCACGCAGGCGATCCTTCAGGCTGCGGAGCACCTGGCGCTTGTCCTTCAGCGAGCGCGCGTCGGGGATGTGAATTTCTAAAGTCAGGAGGCCAATCGGCATGTCATTCCTCAGATGAATGGAGCGATGAGATTTGCATGTGTCATCGCCTTGAGACAGGCTAGGCCTTACTGTTTCGTGACCCGGGCCGTGGCGCTCATCGATGGCATTCGAGATGCCACGTCAACACTCAGCGGGACAATCTTTTCCTGCGTAAAGCACTCTATGATATCGCCAACCTTGACGTCGCCGAAGTTGGCGATGCCAATACCGCACTCGAAGCCGGCGCGAACCTCGCCAACGTCGTCCTTGAAGCGGCGCAACGAGCCGATGCGCCCGGTGAAAATGACCACGTTGTCGCGCAGGAGGCGGACTTCGGCGTCGCGCTTCACCAGGCCATCCTGGATGTAGCAGCCGGCAATGGCGCCGACGCCTTTGACGCGGAAGGTGTCGCGGACTTCGGCGCGCCCCAGAAAGGTTTCCTTGAAAACGGGCTCGAGCATGCCGGCGAGAGCCTTCTTAATCTCGTCCACGAGCTCGTAGATGATCGTGTGGGTGCGGATCTCCACGTCTTCCTGCTGGGCGATTTCGGCGGCCTTGCGGTCCGGACGGACGTTGAAGGCGATGATGATGGCATTCGAAGCGGAAGCAAGGAGAACATCGGTTTCTGCGACGGCGCCCACGCTGGCGTGGATGATCTTGAGGCGCACTTCGTCGGTGGACAGCTTGGGGAGCAGTTCGCTCAACACTTCCACGGAGCCCTGCACGTCGGCCTTAATCACGACGGGGAGTTCCTTGACTTCGCCGGCCTTGAGCTGCTCATGCAACTGGTCGAGGGTGATGCGCGAGCCGAGAGAGCGGGCCAGCGTGGCTTCGCGGCGCTTGGACTGGCGGTAATCGACGATGTGGCGGGCCTTGGCCTCGTCAGCCACCTGGAACTGGTCGCCGGCCTCCGGGACGCTCTGCAGGCCGAGGACTTCGACCGGCGAGGACGGAGGAGCCGACTTCACGGGGCGCCCGCGGTCGTCAAACATGGCACGAACTTTGCCGTACACCGCGCCGCAGATGAAGACGTCGCCCACGCGGAGAGTGCCGTTCTGCACGAGCACGGTGGCCACAGGCCCGCGGCCCTTGTCCACGCGGGATTCCAGCACGGTGCCCGTTGCCGGGACGTCCGGATTGGCCTTCAGCTCACGGATGTCGCTGACGAGCAGAATGGATTCGAGCAGGCGGTCGAGGTTTTTCTTGTCGCGCGCGGAAACTTCCACGACGACGGTTTC
>JACOSF010000137.1 GCA_016179005.1 Acidobacteriota bacterium
GCGCTCATCGTCACCGGCCGCATGACCGGCAACGCGCCGGACGTCGAGAAAGTCCGCGAAGCCAAGCGCCTGGCCTCCCGCCCCGTGCTCGTCGGCAGCGGCAGCGACGATGAAAACATCGCCGCGCTGTTTCAGTACGCCGATGGCGTCATCATCGGCTCCAGCCTGAAAAAAGACGGCATCATGCAGAATCCTGTGGACATCGACCGCGTCCGCCGCTTCATGGACGCTGTCCGCTCCTCCCGCCCAGTCTAAGCGTCATCCTGAGTCCCGATGCTTCATATCGGGACGCGCCTGCTGCGTCCCGATGGTTTCGATCGGGACGAAGGATCTCTCTTCGAAATAAGCTGAAGTTTCAACAGGAAGGTTTGGGGTGAGCGATGGGAGAAGGTTTGGGGTGAGCGATGGGATTTGAACCCACGACCCTCGGTTCCACAGACCGATGCTCTACCAGCTGAGCTACGCTCACCGCCTGCATCCATGATAGCACGCGACGTAAAACGCAGGGAATAGGTAGCAGGGAAGAAGTATCTACTTGTTGCCGGGCGAGGTATCACTTTGGCTGGACGATGCCGACGCCGCCCTTGCCCGCGTTTCCGGGAAGGGAATCGGCGTCAGCCGCGTGCCGGGCGGACGGTTAGCCGTGCGCAGCCGTGTGCGCGCGTACTCGGCCCACGGCCCGCGCGGTTGCAGACGCAAATAAGTAGCCCAGTGCTCGCGCGCTTTTCCAGTCTTGCCGCGTTTTTCCAGCACCAGCGCCAGGTTGAAATGCGTATCCGCGTGGTGCGGTGCGATCTCTGCGGCGCGTCGCAGGTGGTGGATGGCCTTTTCGTATTCCTCGAGGTCGTCGAGCACGCAGCCCAGGTTGAAATGCGCCGTGGCGCTGCCCTCATCCGCTTCGAGCGCCGATTCAAACGCGCGCCGCGCCTCTTCCAACTCGCTCATCTGGTAGTGCGCTGTGCCCAGGTTGATCCGCGCATCCACCCAGCGGGGCGCCAATTCGATGGCCCGGCGGTACGCCTCGACGGCCTGCGGCAGTGTCTCGCGCCGCGAGTCCGTGGCCATGCCCATCTCAAACCACTCTTCCGCCGTGCGCGCTGCCACCGCCGTGGTCTTCGATGTTGTCTCGCTGTGTTGGAAGGGCAGCACGAACTGCCCGGTGAGCGGCTCGAACGGCTGATGGTACGGCGCCGGCGGAATGACGATCACCTGCCCTCCGCGCTGCCACACGCGCAGCGCCGAAAGCGGCGCGCGCAGGCAGCCCAGCCGGCTTTCCATGGCTTCGAGCGCCCTCCGCAGCCGCGCCGCAGGAATGCGGTTCGCGGCGAGGTGCTTGATGGTCTGCAGCGCGACGAGATCGTTAAACGCATAGAAGCGCTCGCCCCAGCGCGCTCGCGAGCGCACCAGCCGCAGCCGCTCCCAATACGCCAGCTGCCGCTCCTCCAGTCCGAGGATGCGCGCCACTTCCCGCCGCGTGTAGCGTTCGTTCACTCTTCTGTGTTCCCCCGTGATCCGCGTGCCTGCACCGCAATGATTATCCCCCGCGTGTCAACCTTCTGGCTTGCTGTGAACGAAACCCGCAGCGTCCCGGCAGTTTCGCGCGCGCCCCCGGCTTGTTAGACTCTGCCTCCGGGGTGTTGCACCCGCCCATGAAACCCCACGCCACCGAGCGCCGCGAACTCGAGCGCCAGGTCACTCTGGCGCGCCTCATCTTTCTCGTGATGGCTTCGATGGACCTGCTCGATAACGGCATCGCGCCAGAGGAGCGCACGGCCATCGTTTTTGTTGCCGCCTATCTTGTGGTGGCGGTTCTGGCGGCCATCCTCGAGTCCGTCGACCGTTGGCGCATTCCGCCGCTGCCTTTGTGGGTGGACCTGCTGGCCCTGACCGTTTTTCTGTTCCTTGCGCCTTCCGTGATTAGCTTCTGGTTCCTCTATTTACTGGTCGCATTCGGCGCAGGGATTCACTGGGACATGCGCCGCGTGGTGATCCTCGCCGGCGCGGTGACGTTTGCTTTGCTCGTGCGCACCGTTCTTCGCCAGCCGCTGCACTGGCCACAGATGGTTTCCTGGGTCGCCCTGGTGGTGGGGACGTTCGCCGCGGGCACCGGCGCCGGATTCCTCGGCGCGGCGCAGCGCCGCCACGCCTCTGAGCATGACTTTCTCGCGCGGCTGTCTGGCATGCTGAAAGTCGAGCATGGCATGGCCGAATCCATGCGCCAGGTGCTCGTTGCTCTGGCCGGCGCGTTTGCCAGCGAAGAAGCCGTCCTCGCCTACGGCGACACGGACCTCGAACGCATCTTCATCTGGCGCGCCCGCCACAACGAGACCGGCCGCATCATGCCCGAAAGCCTCCCCTCCGAGAAAGGCGACGCCTACCTGCTGGACAGCCTCGATGCTACCGTCTGCTGGAACGTGATGGAGGGCCGCGGCGAAGGCTTCGGCTGGGACCGCCGCGACGGCCGCGTGCTCCTCGACCCGCCGCGCATGCCCGGGGTTTCTCGCGCCGAGATGCACGTCCGCTCTCTGATGGCCGCCACTTTTGAAAGCCATGGCGAGCCCGTCGGCCGCCTCTTGCTCCTCAACGGCCAGAAGAAATTTTCCCGTGGCGACCTTCGCTGGCTCGAGCGCATCACCCGCCAGCTTGGCCCGGGCATCGAGAACCTCTTCCTGCTGCGGCACATCCGCGTCCGCGCCATTGAATCCGAGCGCGGCCGCATCGCCCACGACCTCCACGACGGTATCTTGCAGACCCTGTTGAGTTTCCTGATCCAGCTCGACGTCCTTCGCCGCAAGCTGCCGGAGTCACCCGACCGCGTGGCCACCGAGCTGGCCGGCCTCCAGCAGACGCTCCGTCACGAAAGCGAGGAGCTGCGCCGCCTGGTCACAGACCTGCGCCCGCTGCGCGTGCAAAGCGCTGACCTGGTGGACCTCATGCGCGGCTTTGGCGACCGCTTCCGCGGGGAGTCCGGCGTTGCCCTCGACCTGCTGGCGGATAGCCTGGGCATGCAGGTGCCCGACCGGGTCTGCCGCGAGCTCTTCCAGATCTACCGCGAAGCACTGCACAACATAAAAAAACATGCCAATGCCACGCATGTCGTGGTAAAACTATGGCAGCAAGAGGATAAGGTTATTCTTGTCGTTGACGATAATGGCCAGGGGTTTAGCTTTGCCGGGCGCTTCTCCAGCGATGAGTTGGATCGCCTGCGTCTGGGACCGATTTCCATTAAGGAACGTACCAGGACTATCGGTGGTGTGTTGACGGTAGAATCAAACCCGGGGCACGGCGCGCGAGTGACTGTTGAGGTTCCACTGAGCTGACATGGCGAAATCGAAAAAACCGATTCGCATCCTGATGGCCGACGACCACGCGATTTTCCGCGACGGCCTTAGGAAACTCCTCGACGCCGAGGACGACATCTCCATTGTCGGCGAAGCCTCCAACGGCACGCAGTGCATCCAGCTCCTCGGCAAACTGCGCCCGGACATTTTGCTCCTCGACCTGCGCATGCCCGACAAAGACGGCCTGGCCGTGCTCGAAGAAGTGAACTTCGATTCGCTGCCCACGCGCGTCATCGTGCTCACCGCCACCGAGGACGACCGCGAAGTCGTCCGCGCCGTGCGCATGGGCGCCCGCGGCATCGTGCTCAAGGACTCCGCTACCGACCTGCTCATCAAGTCCATCCGCACCGTCTACGGCGGCGAAATCTGGCTCGACAAGAAGAAGACCTCCGACGTCATCGAAGCCTTCAAGAAATCCGCCGAGTCCGGCCCGCGCCGCGATAAGCCCCTGCTCAGCGACCGCGAAAAGGAAATCGTCGGCCTCGTCGCCCAGGGCTTCCGCAACCGCGAAATCGGCGAAAAACTCTTCATCTCCGAGCAGACCGTCAAGAACCACCTGCACAACATTTTCGATAAACTCGGCGTCTCCGACCGCCTCGAACTCGCTTTGTACTCGCTCCACCATAAGGTTATCGATTGAATTCTTCCCTTCAACCTTTAACCTTTTAACCTTTAACTTTTGACGTTTGTCCCTCCCTGCATCACAAGGTGATTGATTAGTCTGTGGAGTGCGGCTCCCGACGCCTCGGGATGACGCCGCTTTGCCTTTGCTCCTTGTACCGCCGGCTCCCGAGTCTTCGGGATTGCCGGCTCCTTTTCCGTTGTCATTCCGAGTCCGCCGCGGCGGACGAGGAATCTGCTTTTCTCTTTGCCCGCTCATGTAGGGGCGAGCTTTAGCTCGCCATCTGCCTGCGCCCTGCCGCCTGCCCCTGTTACCTGCCTTCTGACTTCTGATTTCTGACTTCTGAATTGTTAATCAAATCCTTCCCGCCCCGCGCCCGTCTGTTTTATACTTCCGGCCTCATCATCTCGGAGGCAACTTGTGGCCAAAGGATTCGTCATTGGACTCTTGGTAGGCGTGCTGCTTCTGGTCGGTGGACTGTATTGCTACTTCGCTTCGGGAATGGCGCCGGCGGCGGTCGGCGACCCGCCAATGCCGTTTGAAAAAAAGCTCGCGAAAAAAGCCCTGAACGCACACATCGACAAACAGAGCGTGGCACAACCTCCCGTGTCCGCGGACGAGCAGAATCTTCTGGCCGGCGCGCGTGTCTATTTGGAGAATTGTGCCGGGTGTCACGGCCTTCCGGGACAGCCTCCTCCCGCAATTGCGGATCGCATGTATCCCCCAGCGCCGCTCTTGTTCAAGGGTAAGGGCGTCACCGATGACCCGCCGTCGGAGAGTTATTGGAAGACCGTCAACGGAATCCGGCTTTCGGGAATGCCCAGCTTCAAAACCCATCTGACGGACACGCAATTGTGGCAGGTGAGCCAGTTGGTCGCCCACGCCAACGAAATCCCCGACTCCGCGAAGAAAGTGCTCGTGCCCGAGTCAGCGCCTGCCATGCAGACGCCCGCACCTGCTCCCGCAAAGGCTCCGCCCTCAAAACAGAAATAACTGCTACCTGATCCGCCCGTCGTAGCGCAGCCACTCTTGGCTGCGCAGTTCTTATTTCCCATCGAGAGAACACACCCGCTTGCCCAGAGCGTAGCGAAGGGAGCGAAGCCGAGGGGCAGCCTGATCCTGCGCCCTCATGTAGCGACGACTTTACGTCGCCGCAATCTCCGCCGTCCGCTTATGTAGCGCCGGGACGCGGCACCATCGCGCACCCGGCAGGTTTTTGTGGGGATCCATTTGAATTATGGGTGGAGCGGGTGGCGCACCCTTTGGCCCGGCGCGCGCGCAAGCTGTTGAAGTTGCGGGTGCCCATCGATAAGAGCGAAGGCGTTGTCAAGGGACACTTCTCCTGAGCAGTGCGTGGTTGCCAGAGGGTGGAGGACCGAAACTCTGGAAATCTCACGGTGAATCACTCATCGGTGGAATCGTTCCACCAACCA
>JACOSF010000138.1 GCA_016179005.1 Acidobacteriota bacterium
CCTGCGGCTGGACGTGGAAGGCGAGAATCCCTACCACGTCATCTATCACGAGTACACGCACAGCCTGATGGCGCTCAATTTCGAAACGCTCCCCATCTGGGTGAGTGAGGGCCTCGCTGAGTTCTTCGGCAACGCCACGATTGGCGACAAAGAAGCCGGCACCGGCCGGGCGAGTTACCAGCAGATTATGATGTTGCGACAAAACCGCCTTCTTCCTCTGGCCACTCTCCTCATGGTGGATCGCAAATCGCCCTACTACAACGAAGCCGACAAAACTTCTCTTTTCTACGCGCAGTCCTGGGCACTCACCCATTACATGATGATCGGCAATAAGGGCGTGCGGCAGCTGCAGTTGATGAAGTACATCTCGCTGGTAGCGGATGGCATCCCCGATCTCGAAGCTGCCCGGCGTGCTTTCGGCGATTTGAAGCAACTGGAAAACCATCTCGACGAATACGTTCGCCAAGCGATGTACTACTTGCCAGTCAAGATCAGCGGCGTCAGCGACGAGAAGCAATACACGGTGCGCGATGTCTCCGAGGCCGAGGCCCTCGCCGCCCGCGGCGATTTCCTCCTGCACAGCAGCCGCGACACGGAGGCTCGCGCGATGCTCGATGAAGCCCTGCGCCTGGACCCCAACCAGGGCCTCGCCCACGAGAGCCTGGGCTTCTACCATTTTCGCCAGGGCAACCGCGAGGAGGCTGCAAGCCACTTTGCTGCTGCGGCGCGCCTCGACTCCGCCAACTACCTGGCGCATTACTACTATGCGACGCTTTCCCCTGATCTGCAGGACAGCACGGGGACTGACTCCGTGGAAATCCACTTGCGCAAAGCCATCGAGTTGAATCCCGAGTTTGCGCCCGCCTACTCAGCCCTGGCCGGCCACTATGCCATGCGCGGAAACAAAATGGAGGACGCCCTCCAGTTGGCCATAAGGGCTGCACAGCTCGAACCCGGCGTTCTGGTGCACCACATCAACACCGCCCTCGTGCTCTTGCGCATGAATCGCGCCGAAGAGGCCGTGGGCATCGCGCAGCGCGCCCTCAAAGCCGCTCGCACCGAAGAAGACCGCGCCAGGATTCAGTCTTTCCTCTCTGAGGCGGCCCGCTTTCAGGAATATCAGGCGCAGAAAAAACGCTACGAGGAAGAAACCGCTGCCTACCGGAAACAACAGGAAGAGGACACCGCCCGCTACGAACAAGAACAGAAGGCCGCTGAAGAAGCCGCCCGGCAGCAGGAAGCCGCCGCTCCGAAAGACAGCAAGCCGGGAAAATCGCCCGCGGGTGTGGCCCGCCCGGCACCGCAGCGCTCCAGCGTGGAAGGCAAAGTTACTGAAGTGACTTGCGGGCCCCCGGCCGCTATCTACATCGCCCTCACCGCCGCCGGCAAATTCGTGACCCTGCACGCGGACAACTACTTCAAGATTGAGTTCTATTCGATCAACTGGAAGCCGCCCGACGACTTCCAGCCCTGCCGGGACCTCAGCGGACTCACGTTGAAAGTCACCTACAATGCCGTAGTGGGGAAACCCTACATTGGAGAGGTTCTCCAAGTCGAAGTGAAGAAGTGATTCTTCGCAAGGCGCTGCAGGTTTTCATTCTGACGGGGCCAAGCAGCCGCAGATTCCGAGTTGGAGAAAACAATGAGAACGAACTTTAGTTAGAGGAAACTGGTTTCGCCGATCGCGGGCCGCTACTTCTTTTCGTACACCAGCCGCCCGCCCACGAACGTCATCAGCACAGCCGTCCGCAGAATCTGTTGCGGTGAAATGTTCGTCAGGTCGTTGGAGAGTACGATGATGTCCGCCAGTTGCCCCGCCGCGATGCGGCCCTTATCTTTCTCCGCGTGCTCCGCATACGCGGAACCGGCCGTGTAGGCGCTAATGCAGTCGTCCAGCGAAATCCTCTCCTGCGGCTGCCAGCTCGACCCCGGCTGTCCGTCCACTTCCCGCGTCACGCACGCAAACAAGCCGCGGAACGGCGTGATCGGTTCGACGGGATAATCGGTTCCGAAGGCAAGCCTCGCGCCCACCCGCTGCATCCATTTCCACGCATACGCGCCTTTCACGCGCTCCGGTCCCACTCGTTCTGCTGCCCAGCGGCTGTCCGTGGTTTGGTGACTCGGCTGCATCGACGCAATCACCCCTAGCGATGCAAACCGCGGAATATCGGATGGCGCGACAATCTGCGCGTGCTCGATGCGGTGCCGCGGGTCCCATCCTTTCTCTGCATCCCGCCCGCCTTGGCGGGCCTTCATCGCCGCCTCAAACGCATCGAGCGCTGCGCGGTTCGCGCGGTCGCCGATGGCGTGCAAGTTGATCTGAAATCCTGCCGCGTCGCGCTCCACCGCCAGTTGCTTCAGCCGCTCTTCCGTGATGTTCAGGATGCCGCTGGTGCTGGCCTGGTCGGAGTATGGCGCGAGCATCGCCGCCGTGCGCCCGCCGAGCGCGCCATCCACCACGCCCTTCAGCCCCGCAGTGCGCAGCCACGGATCGGTGGTGCCACCCCGCTTGCGCATCTCTTCCAGTTGCGCAAGCGGCGCGGTGAACGGCAGCCACTCC
>JACOSF010000139.1 GCA_016179005.1 Acidobacteriota bacterium
ACCCAATGCAGGATTTCCGGTTCCGGAACATCCTGTTCGAGCCAGTCCCAACGCAGTTCCAGCGTACGCGTGAAGCGCAAGGCTTCGCGGATTTGGCGGGTCATTTCCGGCGGATTTTGCGCGGCGACGACGGCGCAGATGCGGTCTTTGCCGAAGAGGGGTTTGCGCATGGGCGGCATCACCAACGGCGGAAACGTTCGCTTGTACCATGCGGTATCCAAAGTGTAAAGCAGGCGGGCGAGTCGCTTGACGCATGGCGGGGCGTTTGGTACGGTCACGCCAGGGAAACATTCGTCTGGAAAGCGGAGGACTTTATGCGTACGCGCATGCAACTGGGAACCCTGTGTCTCCTGCTGGCGCTCGGCGCCGGCGCAGCGATGGCCCAGGAAGGGCCAAAGACGCCCAATCCAAGCGACATCTATTGTTCCGGCATGGTGACCAAGGAAGCCATTCCGGCGGACACCTATGTGATCTCCGGGGAGGAGTCAGCCGTCAAGATCGCGTTCGGCCGCGGCGACTACATCTTCATCAACAAGGGCTCGTCCAGCGGCGTGAAGGTGGGCGATGAATTCCAAATCATGCGCCCGGAGAAGAGCCCGACACACATCAAGTGGTTCGAGTACCAGCCGTCGCTGATGATGGCCATGGGCACGCAGTGGCTGGATGTGGGGCGCGTCAAGGTGGAGCACGTCGAAGCCAACGTCTCCGTGGCACTGGTGGTGAGCTCGTGCAATTTCATGTTGCGCGGGGACATTGCGCGGCCGTTCACCGAACGGCCGGCGCCGGCGCTCCGGCCCGTCAACCGCGACCGCTTCCCTGCCTCCAGCGGCAAGAACCAGGGCATGATCGTGTCCGCGAAAGACTGGGTGCAAGTGGTGGGCGCGAACAGCATCATCTACGTGAACCTGGGCAGCTCGCAGGGCGCGAAGGTGGGCGACTACGTGCGCATCTACCGCTACCAGGGCACGCGGCACGACACCGCCTACCAGAACCGCAACACGCAGTACACGCGCATGGGCTTCGGCCACACGCCGGTGCCGTACAACTGGAAGGACCTGCCGCGCGAGCACCTGGGCGAAGGCATCGTGTTGCGCGTCTCGGATAACGCGGCCACCGTGCTGATCACCTACAGCATGCGCGATATCTACATGGGCGACTACCTGGAGATCCAATAGCCCCCGCAAACTAAAACTCCGCAGTCGTGGCAAGCCCCGCGCCGCAAACGGCGCGGGGCTTCGTTTTTTCCGGAGCGATGGAATTCACTGTCGAGCCGAGGGAAGCGAGGAGTTTTTCGGCGAGCTGTCAGCTAGCCTGCGCCCGCGGCTTGGCGTGGAAATCGGCTTCGGAGAAAACTTCGGCGGTGAAGGCTTCGATTTGCGTTTCGGGATCCTTCCAGGCGTCGCGGGGGAGCCCAGCCTTCGCGCAGGTCTCTTCGAGAAACCGTTCGCGGGACCAGTGATATTGCTCGGGGACCTGCGGCAGGAGCAAGCCGCGGAGCGCGCCGCGGCGCACCAGCAAGCCGTGCCGGCCCACTTCAATTTGCTCCGGCGCGATGGGCTGCATAGGCGAGAGAACAGAAATCTCAATTTCCAGGCCGGGAAGCTCGCCGGCCGTGACCGGCTCGAAGCGCGGGTCCTGGCGCGAGACGGCGATGGCCATTCGCGCCACCGCTTCGGCCACCGGCAGCGCAGCCTCCACTTGCCCCAGGCAGCCGCGCAGCCGCCCCGCGTGACGGAGCGTGACGAACGCGCCGGCGGGCTGCGCGAGCAGTCCGGCAGGCGGAGAAACATCCGGGATATTTCCGTGCAGGACGGTTTCGGTGAGTGCGCGCCGCGCCAGCTCGAGCAGCGCGCGGCGTTCGGCCTCAGGGAGTGGCGACATCTTGCTGCTTCTTCCGGCGCGCCAGAATGCGCAGGCGCAAGCGGCGCTGCTTCACACGGTCGTCCACCTTGGTCCAGAACTTCAGGAAGTACTGCACCGCGGAGGCAATCGCGCTGAGTACGACGAGCCAAAGCAGGAACAGGGAGAACTGATGCAACACGGGATGTTTGGCGCCAAGGATGAGCGCGCACACGGCGACCACCTGGAGCACCATTTTCGTCTTGCCCAGCGTGGATGCGGCGATGGTGAAACCTTCCGCGGAGGCGATATTTCGCAGCCCCATCACGGTGAACTCGCGCCCGACGATGATCACCACCATCCACGCGGGCACGCGCAGCGGCTGGGTCTGCACCAGTGAAATAAACGCGGCGGAGATGAGCAGTTTGTCGGCGATGGGGTCGAGCAGCGTGCCCAGCGTGGTGACTTCGCCGCGCTTGCGCGCCAGGTAGCCGTCGGCCCAGTCGGTGGTGGCAGCCAGCAGCAGGATCAGCACGCCCCAAATCTCGAAATTGACGGCGAGCCCCCAGATTTCCACGTTGGGCTCGCGCGTGAGCAACACCACCACCAACAGCGGTGCGAAAAAAATCCGCAGGATGGTCAGACTGTTGGGCAGATTCATAGCGTTTTAGTCGGAAGCCGTCACGCCGCCGCGCAGGAGCATCACGACGGATGAGCAAACCCACTATAGCCCCGGCCCGGAGGCGAGTCAATCCAGTCGTCGGCGCCGGGGGCCTTCGCGCGCAGGCTGAAAAGCAGGTCAAGGCGCGGCGTATGAATCACTTGGAAGAGTAACTAAAAGCGAACACGGCTGCCCCAAATCTGTGCAAAAACTTCCGGGGTATTCACCGCTGTTTCGGCCCTTCTGCGTTCCCTCCTGGAAACGACTGGCTTTGAATATCTAACGTATTGTCAATGAGTTACAGGTAGAATGGGCCTGTGTGGCGAGGGGTGTTTTCTAAAAGTTAAATTGTGCCTGCGGTTGGCTGCGCGGCAGATTTCCACGCACTTTTCCACAGGCAAGCGCAACCGGCGAGGGCTCAGTAAATTAGCGGAAAGCGCCGTCTAGGCGCGGCTTGGGCCGCCCAGCACTCGCGCGGGCAACAATATGACGGCGCGGAGCAGCTCGAACACGCCGGTGACGGCGATGCCGACCAGCCGGAACGGCAGCAAGAGCAGCCAAATGATGGGATAGAGCACTAGCGCAATTAGCGCCAGCGGCCAGCAGAGTACGAGCAGGACGCACCACAGAAAAAAGCTCGCCATGGTCGGACCTCCTTGCTCCTCACTGAATGATACGTGATCGAATGCGGAATTGTTTCCTTACGTGTGCGGTCAGCCGCGGATTTCGAGCTTGGCGTCGCGCAGGCGGCGAGCGAAAGATTCGGGCAGCTCAGCGTCGAGGCGCATGTGGCCGTCCTGCACTTCAGAGTGCAGCACGCGCCCGCAGGCGTGAATAAGCGCGAGCGTGCGCCCGTCGGCGAGCGGCAGTTGCAAGGTGACACGCACAGTGGGGTCCACGGGCATGGCTTCGTCGATGCGGTGCAAGAGTTCCGCGAGGCCCACGCCGGTGAGCGCGGAGACGAAAACGTTGCCATTGCCGTTGTGCAGCGCCGCGGCTTCCTCTGGAGAGAGCAGGTCCAGCTTATTGAAGACATGCAGACGCGGGCGATCCTCGACGCCCAGCTCGGCGAGCACTTTTTCCACTTCGGCGTCCTGCTCGGTGTGACGCGGGGTGGCCACGTCGGCCACGTGCAGGATGAGCGACGCTTCCTGCACCTCTTCGAGCGTGGCGCGGAAGGCGGCGATCAATCCGGACGGCAGCTCGCGGATGAAGCCGACCGTGTCCGAGAGCAGCACCTTGCGGTTGGAAGGCAGGCGCACCGCGCGAATCGTGGGATCGAGCGTGGCAAACATTTTTCCGGAGGTGAGCACGCCGGCGTGCGTGAGCGCGTTGAAAAGCGTGGATTTTCCGGCGTTGGTGTAGCCCACCAGCGCGACCATACCCAGCGGCACGGCCTGTCGCGCCTGCCGCCGCACGGCGCGCTGCCGCCGGACGCGCTCAATGTTCTGTTCGATTTTGCGCACGCGGTCGCGGATGCGGCGGCGGTCGGTCTCCAGTTTCTGCTCGCCAGGGCCGCGCATGCCGATGCCGCCGCCCATGGCGCCGCTTTTTCCGCCCAGCCGGGACATCTCCACGCCGCGGCCGGTCAAG
>JACOSF010000010.1 GCA_016179005.1 Acidobacteriota bacterium
TGATGCCGACGGGGGCTTCGTGCAGATGTTCGGAAAGCAAGGTGTGGCCCCGGGCACGTTCATGCGCGCGAAGGGAATTGCGGTGGATACGGACGGGCACGTCTACGTCACCGACGCGGAATTCAGCAACGTGCAGGTGTTCGACGCGGAGGGACGCGCGCTGGCGGTGTTCGGCACGCACGGCACGGAGCCGGGTCAATTCTCTCTGATCACCGGCATCTTCATCGACAAGCAAAATCACATCCTGGTGGCGGACCAATGGCATGCCCGTGTGCAGGTGTTCCGCTACTTCACGGAGGAAGAAGCGGAAGCGGCGCGGCGGGCCAAGGGGCAATCGCAAGCGCCGGGGCCCCGCAAAGAGGCAAAGGATTCGGCCCCGAAGTAGCGGGGCAGACAAGTTTGCACCGTTAGGATTTTCCGCAGACGAGCGGTGCAGAACAGAGAACGGCGCGAATCGTCGTTCTCTGCGCAACAAGCAGTGAGCAGTTCAGTTAACTGAACCCAAGTAGGAGGAATACTTACTTATGAAACGAGCATTCATTGTCATGCTGGTGGCCATGCTGTCGCTCTCCGCGGCCGCGTGGGCCCAGTACTCGGACCCATTGCTCGGTCCGCACAACGTCGCGGAAAAGGGCTGCAGGGCATGCCACGCTCCGCATAACGGCGCCGTGATGAACGGCGGTACGGACAAGAGCACAGGCGAAGTCTACCTGTGGGGCCGGGACTTCAAGGCCGCAACGTACTACACCTTCAACGGCGGCACCTTCACCACCGTTGCCAATCCCACGGAGACCGATCCAGTCGTCCACACGCAGATGTGCATGAGCTGCCATGATGGAGGCATCAGCGATGCCACCATGAGCAGCGATGCCAAGCTGCCGAACGACGGGTATTCGCTCCAAAACGACCATCCGGTGCACGTCGTGTATGCTCCCGCGACGACATCGCGACCCTACAACTGGAACATCGCCGTCACCTCAGGCCGTGTCTCCTTCGTGGACACCACCTGGGTGGGCGGCCACCCCGCACGTCTGTATCTGGATGCGGCGGGCGTCGACGCCTATGTTGAGTGCTCCACGTGCCACAACCCCCACAGCTACAATCGCGCGGTCGTTAAGATCGCGGGAGTGAACACGGTGAAGACGTCTTCGAGCTTTGTCCGCGGCTGGTACGACCCGGCCGACGGCAAGAGCAAGGCGGACTACTGCCGGAGCTGTCATCTGAGCAAGTCAACAGCATACGACGGAGCAGTGCACTAGACGGCCTCTGGCCGGGGGAGGAGGAGGTTCTCTCCTCCCTCGGACCCAGGCTTGCGAGTTTGGGAGATCCGATGAAAAGCAGGCTGATTCGTTACGCGCTCGCCGCAATGCTGTGCGGAGGATTGACAGCAAGCGCACAACAAAATGTGCCGCTGGTTTCCGCGCACCGGCCGGCGACGTCCGCCAGCCCGGTCGCCGAGCCCCTGGTGGCGCGGGTGAATGGCGCGGGATTGTCGCAAAAGGATCTGCAACACGAAATGCAGAATCAGTTTCCGTATTCGGAAGTGCACAAAGGCCGCGTTCCCGGCCAATACTCGGCAGAGGTGCGCCAGAAGGCGCTGCAGCAGATCATTTTTGACGAGCTGGTACACCAGGAAGCCAAGCGCAGAAAAATGGGAGTCGTCGCGGCGACGTTTGACGAAATCATGAGGCAAGCCAAGGGCCGATTCCCCTCTAAAACTGAATACGAAACCTACGCGGTGCAGGAATATGGTTCGGTGCGCGGATTCGAGAACCAGATACGCCGGGCCATCCTGATTGCCATGCTGGTGGACCAGGAAATTACGCAGAAGGCGCGCACAACGGATGCGCAAGTGCGGCAGTTCTACACCGCGAACAAAAAGAGATTTCTAAAGCCGGAAAGCGTGTGGGTGCAGAGCATCTCGCTGAACTTGCCTGAGAATGCAACCCCAGCGCAGCGCGCGCAGGCCCGCAAGCGGGCCGAGACCGTCCTACCCATGGCCAGAGCGGCCGGGAATTACGAAGAGTTCGGAAAGCTGGCGGAAAAATATTCGGAAGACGATTGGCGCATCATGATGGGCGACCACCGCTGGTTGCACCGCGGGCGCCTGCCTTCCGCGGTGGAAACCGTTGCCTTCCGGCTCAAGAAGGGCGAGACCAGCGAGATCATTGAAACTTCCGAAGCTTTCGTCATCGTGCGCGTCAACGGCAAGCAGGCACCCACGCAGATTCCCTACAGCCAGGTGAGCAAGTCGCTGCGCGCGGATTTGGAGAAGGCCAGGCTCGCGGACCTGCGCACGCAATTCGAGCAGAAGCTGCGCAACCGGTACAAAGTCGAAGAATTGAAGTGAAACAACAAGCGCGACGATCGGTGCTGTGCGGAGTGCTGGCCCTGGGCCTGCTCGTCCCGGCAGCGCGCGCGCAAGTCCAGGTGGCGCCGGAGACTTATGTTCACCTGAACGCGGACGCTTCCGTGGGCTATGTGAAATCGTCCGCGCAAAATGGCCTGAGCTCCGTGAACTTCGGCCTGGGCGCGGACCTGAACGGATACTTCTATCACCCAAATTTTCTAAATTTTCAAATCGCCCCGTATTACAACCAGGGACGCGAATACTCCACGGCCGACTTCATCTCCGGCGACAAGGGCTTCTCCACCTCGGCGAACCTCTTCGGAGGAAGCCGAATCCCGCTGTTCGTCAGCTACTCCAAAGGGATGACCAAGAGCGGCCTCTACGGCGTGGTGGGCAGCGAGACCAGTGTGGTTGGCGAAGGCTCGAACGATAATTTCAATCTAAACTGGTCCGCGCGGTTCGAAAAGATTCCGTCCTTCCAGGTGGGCTATTTCCGCAGTGGCGGGGACTACCGGATTCTCGGAGCCAGCGGCAGCCAGGGAGAATCCCGCGCGAGCGGATATCTCCTCGCCTCCCAGTACAACGTGTACGGGTTTGCGCTGGGGGCGAGCTACACGAGCCAGCGCCTGGGGCAATTGGTGCCGAGCGTGTTCCTGACTGACCAGAAATCCAGGACAAACACCGACCTGAAAAACCTCGAGTTGTCGCTGAATCGCAGGCTGGGGAACAATACGTTCTTCGACGCGGTGGCCGGCCGCTCGCGTTACGATACCGACGCAACTACACTCCCCCAGAACCGGCGCTACGACACGTTGCGGTCCGGTTTCAATTCCCGGCCGGTGTCCCGCCTGGCGGTGAGCTTCCGCGTGAACTATGTGTCGGACCTGAACGCAATGCTGATCGGTTCCGTGCTTCCCGGCTCCAGCGGCGGCACGGGCCCGCTGCTTTTGGTTCCCCTGGAATCGCGCACCAAATATCTGACGTACAGCGGCTCCGGGAGCTATGAGATCAGTCACGCTCTGAATGTGCGCAGCACGTATCGTCGCGGCGTGGGGAAATTCACGGGAAGGACCAGCAACGAAGATTCCGCCTGGAATAGTTCGGTGGATTACCGGCGAAACCTCCTCGGCGGGCGGCTGGCAGCATCCTATTCGGCGGGCTTGTACCGGTTTGAGAACGGCGGGGCGGAAACCTCCTCGAAGGGACATTCGGGAACGCTTATCTACTCCAAGGCCGTGCGCGGATGGGAACACTTCGGGACATTTCAATACTCGACCTCGAACATCGAGAGCCTGCTGCCCGGGCACCTGGACATGCTCAGCACGGAGCTCGGCACAAGCGGCATGATCCGTGGCTGGCGGATGATCAGCACATTCCGCTACGAGAAGGCGGACTCACTCTTCAACACAGAGGCGAAGAACCGGCGGCGGATGTTCCGGCTCTCGCTGTCCAAGCGAGGGCTGCAGCTCGGGGCGACCATGCAGTCGGGAAGGGGACTCTCCATCGTTTCGATCTCCGGAATGCAACCGGCATCGGGCACTCCGGGCGTAATTGCCGGCAGCGAATTGGAACGGCTGCTCATCCCCAATGAAAACCTCTCCTTTTCACTCTCTGCTTCGTATCAGATCAGAAAGCGCACAACGTTGAATGGCAGCTGGTCCAAGATGAATTACAGCACGGTGCAGGCGGGAATCGAACGCGAAAACCAGCTCGACCAGTTGAACTTCCATGTGCGGCACTGGTTCCGCAGGCTGGACTGCCGAGCCGGCTACCGGCGCTATCATCAGAAATTGTCCGGCGTTGGCGGGCTGTACAACGCCAACACGGTGTACTTCCAGGTGAGCAGGCATTTCAATGTCTTCTGACCGGAAAACATTTCGGGTGGCACTCCGCGGCGTCGTGGCACTGCTCGCGGCACTGGCGGCCGTGCTGAGCCAGGTAAGCGCCTCGCCCGATGGGATCGGCCGGAAGACGGACAACCAGACGGACCAAGTCCCTGCGCTGATTCTGGACGGAGGGCGGCGGCTGGATTTTGTGCGCGCCATTTCCTCGGAGACGCAGGTCAAGCCCAAGCGGTCGATGTGGAACAAGATCGTGGATCTTGTGGCCGGGCCGCCGCAATTTCACCGCATGGTGCGCCCCTACGGCATCGCCCTCGATTCGCTGGGCCGCGTGATTGTGAGCGACCCGGGAGTGCCCGCCGTCCACATCCTCGACTTTGAGAAGCAAAAATACGAACAGCTCAACGGCGGGAAGGGACAGCCCTTCCGCTCGCCGATGGGCGTAGCCGTGGACGCGCAGGACAATATTTATGTAAGCGATTCGGGGCTCGGAATCGTTTTCGTATTCGACTCCAAAGGCAGGCACAAGAGTTCCATCGGCAAGCTACAGGGCGGAGCAGGCTTTTTCCAGCGCCCGACGGGGATCGCCGTGGATTCGGCGGCCAAGCGCCTGTATGTGGCCGACACACTCCGCCACAAGATTTATGCGCTCGACCTGACCGGGCGCGTCCTGGGCAGTTTCGGCGAACGAGGGCTGCGGCCCGGGCAGTTCAACTTCCCGACGGAAATCGTTGTGCGAGGCGAGAAACTTCTGGTCGTGGACGCGATGAATTTCCGCGTGCAGACCCTCACCCGCGATGGCGCCTTTGTGCGCAGCTTCGGTTCGCTGGGCGAACGCACCGGCTCGCTTTTTCGGCCCAAGGGCCTGGCGCTGGACAGCGAAGGCAACATCTACGTCGCCGACGCCCTGCTGGAAACTGTGCAAGTGTTCAATGAGGAAGGGCGATTGCTTTATTTCTTCGGCCGCAGCGGCGCCGGCCTGGGAGAATTCCAACTTCCGTCCGGACTCTGCATCGACCCCCGCAACAGGATTTACGTTGCCGATTCACTGAACCAGCGGATTCAGATCTTCCAATTCACCAGCGCGCCCCGGCCGGGGCGTGGGAGCGGCCGGTGAAGCACGCTTGGCTCAGCTTCGGACTTGTTTTCGCCATGCTGGCTGTGCCGGCTTCCGCGCAACGCTTGTCGGTCACCGAGTCGGTGCACGATCTTTCTCCGGGCGGACCCGGCACAGTGAAAGCCGCATCAGGCTTCGCGTGCCTTTTCTGCCATGCGCCGCACAATGCACTCGCAGACCAAACGCCGCTGTGGAACCATCAACTCTCCACGCAGGTCTACACGCCCTACACCAGCAGCACGTATCAACAAACGGGAGACCAGCCGCTCAGCGGGAGTCCGACGAAACTTTGCCTGAGCTGCCACGACGGAACAGTGGCACCGGGGCTGACTGTTTCGGAGGGGCTGATTCCCACTTCGGGCGGGATGAGCGCGCAGTCGAATCTTCAGACGGACCTGCGCAGCAGCCATCCGTTCAGCTTTGCGGCACCGCTGGCGGACAGCGGGGAGTTGCGGGTGTCGCTCTTCAGTTCGCCGCCGCAGACCGCGGACCCCAGCGTTCGGCTCGTGCAGGGGCGCGTCGAATGCACGACTTGTCACGACCCGCACACGCCGAACCTCGACCCGGTGGTTCAGAAATTCCTGGTGCGGGACAACTCCAACGGGCAGCTTTGCCTCGCTTGCCACGATCCTGCGCGGCCCACGGCCGTTTATCTTGGCGGCTGGGCCACGAGCCAGCACGCCCTGGCGACAAATTCGACCGGCGGAAGCTCCGCCCTGGGCGGATACGCGACCGTGGCCGCGAATGCATGCCTCAGTTGCCATGCTCCGCACAATGCCAGCCCGGGTGGGCGTCTCCTCCGGCAGACGGAGGAAGCTACTTGCGCCGCGTGCCACGGTGCCAGCGGGCTCAGCCCCGCTCTGCCCAACGTGATGGCCAGCTTCGAGGGCAGCCAGTACCGGCATCCGGTGGAGCTGACGGCACTGCACGACCCCGCGGAGAATGCGTTTCCGCTGAATACGAGCCGTCACGCGGAATGCGCCGATTGTCATAACGCGCACGCGGCACAGGGCAGCAGCGTGGCTGCCACGCCTCCGGCGATTCAAGCTTCTCTCACAGGCGCGTTTGGAGTTTCCGGAACCGACGGCTTCACGCCGCTGCGCCCGGCGGCCAACCAGTACGAAATCTGCTTCAAGTGTCACGCCAACAGCAGCAGCAAGCCACAGTCGTCGAGTTACACGGACTACGGACGCACGCCCTACCGCGCGACGTTTCCGGCGGTTTCCGACCCCTACAACACACGGCTGGATTTCCAGTCGCAGGTGGCGCGGCACAACGTGCTGCGAGCCGCGCGCGCCGGCGTGTCTCCCAGCTTGCGGACGAACATGCTCGATCTTAACGGCAATCCGGTGGGGCGCTCGCTCGCGGTGGGCACGTACCTCTACTGCACCGATTGCCACAACAGCGACGGCGCACGTGCTTTGGGAGGAACGGCGTCCAACGGACCGCATGGCTCCCGGTACAATCACATTCTCGAACGGCGTTATGAATTCGAGCCGCTGCCGGCCACTCCGGGTGGCTCGACTGCGGGCATGACATATTCCGCAGGCCTGAGCGGACCCTACGCGCTGTGCGACAAATGCCACGACGTGGAGCAGGGTGTGCTGCGCAATGATTCCGTGTTCGGCAGGCACAGGCTTCACGTTGTGAATGAACGGGCCTCCTGCGCCACGTGCCATGCGCCACACGGAGTGCAGGGAGGGAACGTGCAGTTCAACGCGCATTTGATTAATCCGGACACCAAGATGGTCGGGCCCAATCGTTCGGCTGTCCTGCGCATCGACACCACCGCCCGCACCTGCTCGCTTCGCTGCCACGGCCAAGACCACGACAGGGAAAAGTATTGATCCCCGCCAGCAAGAATAAAGCGAACTTAAACAAAAGGGCCGATCCCGCAGCGCGGGATCGGCCCGCGTCGATGATGGCGTTGGTTGCGGGGGCTGGTCCCGAGGCTTCGGGATGAACCAGCGATCCCGCGAACTACCAGATTGCTCCACCCTACGAAAAAGGATGGCGGCTCAACGCGTAACCAAAAGCAAGAAGGGCGCTTCGAGGTTTAGCCTCAAAGCGCCCATGGTTGCGGGGGCTGGATTTGAACCAGCGACCTCCGGGTTATGAGCCCGACGAGCTACCAGACTGCTCCACCCCGCGTAAAGAGAGTAGCCCATTGCGGGTGCTGATTGCGTGTGATTGGAATGGCAGATACAAGAGGCACGAACGAGCAATTAATGAGATGCGCGCTTGAAATCTTTGGGGTCCAGGCCGGTCAAACGAAAGAAATTCTGGCCCGACTTTTGCCGCTTGAGTTGAATCTCGCGCATCCGCGCACCGCGGTAGTCTGAGAAGCGTTCGATGTGGATCAGGGTCCAAGGGCGATAGCGTGAGGTCCAAAACGACTGGCCTACATTATGTTGCGACAGTCGTTGCTGCGGATTCTCGCTAATGCCGATATAGAAGCGAAACGCGGAGGCGCTCCAAAGGACATACACGAAGTAGGGCTTATCGGAAACGCGAGACATAATTCAAGATTGGGGAGGGCCCAGCAACGCATCCGAAACTGAGCCGGTGAATGCGGGCGTAGGGATGAACCAGCGATCCCGCCCTGCGGGATTATGAGCCCGACGAGCTACCAGACTGCTCCACCCCGCGTAAAGAGAGTAGCCCGTTCACGGGGAATCGTCAAACGCGGCGCGGCAGGCGTGGTTTCTTCTGTGGGAAAAAGATCAGAAGTCACCACGTATTGTACGCGGTGCCTTCGAAAGGAGAGACTTTGTCGGAAGAGGAATGGAGGTTGCTGATGCCGGTGGAGGTCTGCTCCGGGCTGAACAGCACGTCGGTTTCGTAGTCGACCAGCCAGTCCTTCTTGCCGGTGATGGGGTCCGTGGGCACTTCACGCAGGTAACCTGCGCTCACTAAATCATCCAGCGATTGCGGGGCGGCGAGCTTGTCGAGCGTGTACTGGTCAATGGCCTTGCGCATGACGGCGAGGTCTTGCTTCAGAGATGCTTCC
>JACOSF010000023.1 GCA_016179005.1 Acidobacteriota bacterium
AACCGCAAAGCGAAGCATCTTCATCGTGCGGCGCGCTCCTTTCGCGCGACGAGCCAGCGCTCGCCGGTCCGCAGCAGTCCGTGCAGGCCGAAAAGCAGAGCCAGCGACATCACAAAGATCAGCCAGCCGGAAAACGTGTGGAAGAAGCCCAGGGCTTTGTCCGGATCCCAGTATTGGCCGAGCAGCCCGGTGCCCACGATGCGCAGGGCATTCGCCGCTACGGCGATAGGAATGGCGCCGAGCGCCAGCAGCACGCGCCGCCAAATCCCGGATTCGAGAAAGTATCCGTAAATGATGGCCAGTGCGCCCAGGGACATCAGCGAGCGAATGCCGCTGCACGCTTCCACCACTTCGAGCGACATGGCCGGAAGATGCAGCACGTTGCCTTCGCGCAGCACGGGCACGCCTAAGGTGACGAGCGTGGAACTGGCCAACTGCGAGGCCAGAAGCTGAAGCGGAAACGCAATTTGATTAAAAATGATCACGGGGATGGGAATCATCAAGAACAAGAAAGCCCATGGGAAAAACAGCGCGCGGAACCACACCCAGCCGCGGAATTGAATCAGCAGCCCGCCTAACAACAGGACCAGCGAAGAGCGCGAAAGAAACAGCTCTGCGCCAAATACACCCAAAACGAGCACGCCCAACGCCAGCGCGACGATCACCGCTCCCCACCAGGAGGGCTGCTCCTTCAGCTTGGCCAGTCGCTTCCTCTCATTCCAAACCACAAAAGCAGAAAACGCCGGAACGAAAAAGCCATGGGAGAAATTGGGGTCGCTCATCCATTGCTGCACGAGGCGGGCGAGAACTCCATAGTAGAGAAGGGCGATCAGTGCGGCCAGGATGAGCCATTGCCACCAGTCACGGCGCCAGCTTGCAGACATGGCTGTGACATTCATCTGTTGTTCTTTGGCCTGTTCCATGAGCCGCCTTGTGAGTCGCAGAATACCCAAGCACAAGAAGCTTCGCAATAGCGCGGCCGCATCCTACATCAGTTGAGAGGCGGAGTTCACTTCATCTTCTTGCTTGGAGTTCCTGCCAGCAACACCAGTCACGGAAACACGTGCCACGGAAATGGAAAACACTTTCCTAAATGACCGAGGATCCTTCCAAAGAGTTTTTGTTCAATGCTAAGTTCTTTATTTTGTTTGAAATTGAGTTGGACCGGCCGTGTAGAGACTTGTTTTAGTGGAACTAAAATGGGCAAAAGAGACAAAGAATTACCACTTTTAGGGATGCCAGTTGGAGCTCATCTTGTAGTACGGGTGTACTATTGCGGCTCCGACTTTTTGTAACTTATTCTCCTTGCTTGACTTGGAGCTCTTAGCAAAAGTGTGAAGCAGCACGCCATTCTTGGAAGCTGCCTTGCACATTGTTCCTGTGAAGCGGTTCATTCCGCAGACAAGGGGATTCTGTTTGCGTGGAGGAGCGATGGAAGTCAGGCAGTCGGACTTGGAGTCAAGCGTGGCTGTAGCCACCACCTTACAAGGCAATCACGCCTACGTGCCAGCGCTGAGCCCGGCCATGCGCGCGGTGGAGCGGGTGATAGTGGATATCGCACCCACGGACATCCCCGTGCTGATCGAGGGCGAAAGTGGAACCGGGAAGGAAGTAGTAGCGGCACAAATCCACCGGCTGTCCATGCGCCGGAGCGAGCCGTTCACCAAGGTGAGTTGTGCGGCGCTGACGCCGGAGTTCTTCAGCACGCGCGCGCACAACGGAGCGAACGGGTCGGAATCCTGCGGCATCTTCCTGTTGGACGAAATCAGTGAATTGGATCCCGCCTGCCAGCCGAAGCTGCTGCATGTGCTGCCGGACGGGGACGCACTGCCATTGGAAGGTGCGCTGGCGGCGCTGGGAGCACGGGTGATCTGTACGACGTCGCGAAACCTGGAAGAGGAGATGCGCGCAGGGCGCTTCCGCGAAGATCTCTACTTCCGGATCAACGGGGTGTGCTTGCGGCTGCCGCCGCTGCGCCACCGCAAGGAAGACGTGCCGGTGCTGGCGAGCTATTTCTTGTCCAAATACGCGGCGCAGTTCGGGCGGCCGCAGCCAAAGCTGAGCGGGTTCGTGCTGGCGCAGTTCGGCGAATACGACTGGCCGGGGAACATCCGGGAGCTGGAAAACGCAGTGAAAAAGATCGTGGCGCTGGGAGACGAGCGGGCCGCCGTGGCCGACCTGCGGGCCCGGGCGGCAGCACAAGGCAACAGCGGCGGCACAGAGATCCTCTCATTGAAGGATGCCGCGCGGACCGCCAGCCGTCAGGCTGAGCGGGAGCTGATCCTGAAGGTGCTGGGACGCACGCGCTGGAACCGCAAGCGCGCCGCGCAGGAGTTGCAGATCAGCTACAAAGCCTTGCTCTACAAACTGAAACAGATTGGGTTGGATGACCAGACGGCTTCCTAATTCTCAAGGAGAAGGTGAATGAGGACGAATAACAGAGAGTGGATGTTGTTGGCGGCGGCGCTGCTGTTGCCGCTGGGCGGTCTCTCCGCGCAGGAAAAAACCAATCCCAAGGAATCCAAAGCGCCTGCGCACGCGGCGGTGGAGCAGACGGCCGCACCCAAGGCGGCGACCGAAGACCCGGCCTATGAGATCGGCGCCGAGGACCAGCTCAACATCAGCGTGTGGAACGAGCCAAATGTCACGCGGATTGTGCCCGTGCGGCCGGACGGCAAGATTTCGCTGCCGCTGATCAACGATGTGCAGGCCGCCGGGCTGACGCCGATGCAACTGGCCATGTCCATCTCGGAAAAGCTGAAGAAATTTATCGCCGATCCGCAGGTGACGGTAATCGTCATGGCGATCAACAGCCGGCGGTACTACATTGTCGGGGAAATGACCCGCGCCGGTGCCTTCCCGCTGATGCCCAACATGACCGTGCTGCAGGCGCTGTCGAGCGCGGGCGGATTCTCGCAGTTTGCGAACCTGAAAGCGATTTACGTGCTGCGAATCGTGGAAGGCAAATCTGTCAAGTTTCCTTTCAACTACAAGCAAGTGATCAAGGGCAACCATCCGGAGCAGAATATTGTTTTGAAACCGGGCGACACCATTGTCGTTCCGTGAGGGGGGAGAAATGATGAAGTGGCGAGTGCAAACTTGGGCTTTGGTTCTCGTCCTGGCGTTGGCTGTCCCCGCCGCCTGGGCGCAACAGCAGAAGGATCCGCGGCTGAACCCGCCGGTGGCGCCGCTGCCGCCGATCATGGCCGGCGAGAGCAGCAGCAAGTCGCTGCTGGATGATCCCGCGCCGAACCCGCAGAATGCGCTGAAGGCGGACCAAAGCCCGCTTTCCGGGGCACAGGATTTCACACTCGGTGTCAAGAGCGGTGGGCGGAGCTTCGTGACGCCGATGATCCGTTTTATGCAAGTCGCGGACAACAACGGGCACTCGGCGACCTCCAGCAACGACTGGCGCGCCACCGGCACGCTGACCGGGAATCTGTCCTTGAAGCACACCAAGAGCCGATCGCAATTGGGCATTGACTACTCGGCCGGTGGCCCTGTCTATATGACGACCGGCGCGCTGCGCGCGTCATACCAGCGCCTGGGAATCAGCGAGCAGATCAGCTGGCGCAGGGTTACTCTGCTGCTGGCCGACTCGATGACGTATCTTCCGGAGTCATCCTTCGGGAGCGGCGGGTTTGGCGGGATTAGCAGCGGAATGATGGGTGGCCTGGGTGGTGGCAGCATTGGCACGGGTCTGGGCGGCGGCCTGGGTGGCTTGGGCGGGGGCATCAATCCGGGGATCATGCCGGGCCAGTCCATCCTGACCGCAACGGGCCGGCGAATCAGCAACACCGCGCTGGGGCAATTCCAATACACGCTCAGCCCGCGCGCCTCCATGACGGCCAGCGGCGCCTACGGCCTGCTGCGCTTCCTGGATAGCGGGTTCATCGACAGCGACAACTACCAGTTTTCAGCCGGATACGACTACAAACTGAACGCGGCAGACACCATCGGGGTGATCTATTCGGTCAGCATGATGCGGTTCGCCGGAATCAACCGTTCTGCGGATTTCCATCACATCCAACTGGCCTACGGGCGACGCTTGACCGGACGGCTGGCCATGCGACTCTCCGGCGGGCCGCAGATCGGCAATTTTACCAACCCGGTGGCCGGTTCCAGGAACCGCGCATCGTGGATCCTGCGCAGCTCGCTGATCTACAACATCCGGAACACCAACCTGGGGCTGAACTACTCGCACAGCACGACTTCCGGTTCAGGCGTCCTGGTGGGTTCAGATGCCGATCGCGCCGATGGTTCCATCAGCCGACAACTGACCCGCATGTGGAGTGGCGGGCTGGTGTTCGGCTTTGCGCACAACCGCACCATCCAGCAGTTGAATACCTCGGCATTGGAACGCACTGTGAACACCTGGCACGCGGGGTTCAACCTGCAGCGGCCGCTGTCGCGCAAGGCGAACTTGACGTTTACCTACAACGTGACCGGGCAGAGTGCCAATAACCCGACCGGTTGCACGGGTCTGGCCTGCGGGCGACTCCCCTTGCGGCATCAAATTGCCCTCGGGATCAGCTGGGGTTTTGGCCCGTACGCGATTGACTAGACGCGGCCCGAAATCCGAGGCCCGACGGTAGAGTACGGAAGAAGAGAGGAAGCGAGGACTCATGCTGGGACATCGTTCCATGTCGGTTGAGGATTATGTGGGGATGCTGCGGCGCCACGTGTGGCAGATCATCATTCCCATCCTGTTGACGCCGCTTTTGGCCTTGGGGGTGGCGATGCTGCTCCCGGAACGCTATACGTCCCAGACCCTGGTGCTAGTGGAGCAGCAAAAAGTGCCGACTTCCATCGTGCAATCCACGGTAACGGACGCGCTGAACCAGCGGCTGAGCACAATGCAGCAGCAAATCCTCTCGCGCACGCGGCTGCAGCCGATTATCGAGCGGCTAGGCCTGTACAAGGATCAGGTGGCCAACAAGGCGCCAATGGAAGACCTGGTGGCGCAGATGCGGAAGTCCATCACCGTAACCACGGTGAAATCGGTGGGGACTTCGCGACAGAACGAAGTGCCGGGGTTTACCATCGCCTTCGAATCGGATCACGCCCGCACGGCGCAGCTCGTCTGCGCAGAAATCCTTTCCATGTTCATCGACGAAAACATCAAGCTGCGCGCGCAGGCTGCCGATAGCACGACCGAATTCCTTCAGAAACAGGTGGAGGAAGCCAAGCGGAAACTGGACGAGAAGGACCAGCGGGTGGCGGAGTTCAAGCGGCGCTACCTGGGCCAGCTTCCCGGCCAGGAACAGTCCAACATGAACATTTTGATGGGACTGTCGCAGCAGCTGGAGGCCGTCAGTCAACTACTCACGCGCACGCACCAGGACAAGACCTATGCCGAATCGCTGTTGGCACAACAGGTGGCCGCCTGGGAAGCCTCGCAGCAGGGCAGCAACCCGCAGACGCTGGAAACGCAGCTGACCGCGCTGCAAAACCAGCTCATCACGCTCGAAGCGCGCTACACCCCCGACCATCCCGATGTGACGAAGATGAAAGCGGACATCGCCCAGCTCAAGAATAAGATTGACGAAGCCAACGCCACGACCAAGGACAAGCCGTCCGACAAGGACAAAGCCGCGGTGGCCAAGCTCAATGAGCCTGCGCAGATCCAGCAACTGCGAGGCCAGATCCACCAGTACGAAATGACGCTCAAGGAAAAAACGCGCGACCAGGAGCGCATGCAGGAGCAGATCAAGGTCTATCGCTCCCGCGTGGAGGGCTTTCCTCTCGTCGAGCAGCAGTTCAACGAAATCCTGCGCGACTACAGCACCGCGCAGGGGTTTTACGATGACCTGCTGAAGAATCGCGGGAAGGCGGAAGTGGCCGGGGACCTCGAGCGCCGCCAGCAGTCCGAACAATTCCGCGTAGTGGACCCGCCGAACCTGCCCGTGAATCCGACGTTTCCCAACCAGCTGCTGTTTGCCGGCGGCGGCCTTGGCGGCGGCATCGGCATCGGCTTCGCCATCGCCCTACTGCTCGAGTTGAAGGACAAATCCATCCGCACCGAGGCGGACATCGAAGCGCTGCTGCAACTGCCCACGCTGGCGCTGGTGCCTTCGGTAGTCGAAGGCAGCAGCCGCAGCCGGGGCCTGCTGTCGCGCATTCGCAAGACGGAAGAACGGGCCTTGCCCGGGGCGGGAGCCTAGGACACGACGATGTACAAAAAGTTTTTTGGCTTGCGCGAGAATCCGTTCAACGTGAATCCGGACCCGCGCTATCTCTGCCTGAACCGGCACACGCAGGAGGCGCTGTCCTGCCTGACTTACGGCATCCAGAGCCGCAAAGGGTTCATTTTGCTCACCGGCGAGGTGGGCACGGGCAAGACGACGCTGCTGAACAAGCTGCTGGACTGGCTGCACCGCGAGCGCGTAGCCACTGCCTTCCTTTTCAACTCGCGGCTGAATGTGACGCAATTTTTCGACTTCATGATGGCCGACTTCGGCATCCCCACCGACCCCAAGCAGAAGAGCCAGGTGTTGATGAAGCTGAACCATTGGCTGCTGGAGCGCTACCAGGCGGGCGAGACCGCGGTGCTGGTGGTGGACGAAGCACAAAACCTCTCCACGCAGGTGCTCGAGGAGATTCGCCTGCTGACCAATCTGGAGACGGCCACCGACAAGCTCCTCCAGATCGTGCTCTCCGGCCAGCCGGAACTGGAATACAAACTGAACCAGCCGCAATTGCGGCAACTCCGCCAGCGCATCACCCTGCGCTGCAAGACGCACGCGCTTTCCCTGGAGGAAACCGGCAGCTACATCACGAACCGGCTGCAGATCGCCGGGGCCGACGGGCACGAGATTTTTTCGCCGCAGGCGGTGGAGACCATTCACGACTACGCGCGAGGCATTCCGCGCGTGACCAACTTGTTGTGCGAGCACTCCCTGATCAGCGCGTTTGTAGACCAGCAGTGTCCCATCACCGGAGCCACCGTGGACGAAGTGGCCCGGGAGTTCCAGTTGCACGAAGTTGAACCGAATGCTCAGCCGATCGAAGAAGACGAGCCGAGCGGAGAAAACCGGCGCCTGATGGAGGCGCTGCAAAGTCTGGTGACGCTGGTGGACCACCTGCGCCGTTCGGACGCTTCCCCGCAAACCACGAGGAAAGGAAGTTATGAGCCGCATTCACGAAGCATTAAAGAAAGCTGAACAGGAACGCAGCGGCAACCCCCGTCCGCCCGAAGAGATCCTGGCGCCGGTGGAGTTTCCGGAGGCCGGTGCGCTGCACCGCCCGGCGGAGACTCGCGCCATCGTGTCCGCGGCCGTGGAAACCTCCGACGGGATGACCTTTGACATGATCCGGGAGCGTTGCCGAGCCACCTCGTGGAGCTTCGACCCGCGCACGGTTCTGTTCGGCACTCCGCGCCCCGGCGAACAGAAGGCGCGGCTTGGCACCGAAGAGTTCCGGACGCTGCGCTCGCGGCTGTACCAGATCCGGGAACGGCAGCCCTTGAAGACGGTGCTGGTGACCAGCGCCCTGCCGGCCGAGGGAAAGACTTTTGTCGCCGCCAACCTCGCGCAGGTGATTGTCCGGCAGCACGAGCGTCGCGCCCTGCTGATCGATGCGGACCTGCGGTGGTCCCGCTTGCACCTGTCGTTGGGCACCTCGCTGAAGCCGGGGCTTACGAATTATCTCACCGGCGACGCAGACGAGTTCTCCATCATCCAGCGCGGGGCCTACGAGAATTTGTTCTTCATTCCTGGTGGCAGCCCTTGCTCCAACCCTGCAGAACTGATTGCCAGCGGCAAGCTGGAGTCTCTCCTGCGGCGTGTGGCGCCGCTGTTTGATTGGGTGATCATCGATTCGCCGCCGGCCGTGCCCGTCTCCGACTCGAGCCTGCTCGCGGACATGTGCGACGGCGTGCTGATGGTGGTGCGCTCAGCAGTGACCCCGTACGACATGGCGCAGCGCGCCGTCCAGGAATTCCGCGAAAAGCACCTGGTCGGCGTGGTGCTCAACGATGTGGAGCCCGGCTCCGGCTACAGCTCGTATTACTACCACTACTACCACGGGCGTTCCGGCGTGAACGGCAAAGGCAAGGGATAGAGGATCGTGGTCCGTCTCTTCAACGTCTACTACCCGGCTCGAACCCTGGTGCTGATCGCCGGGGAAGCGATAGTGGTGTGTCTCTCCTTCCTCGCGGCGGTGTTCGTGCAGCTTGGGCCGGACTCCTACATCGCTCTGAACTACGAGGGCGGCTTCCTCAAGATTTTCAGCGTCAGCGGCCTGGCGATGCTCTGCGCGTACTTCTTCGACCTGTACGACTTTCAGCGGTTGCCCTCGCGTGGCGAAACCTATTTCCGCGTGCTCATGCAACTGGCCACCATGTCCTTCCTACTGGCGGCGGTGGCTGTGCTCTTCCCGAACTTCATGGTTGGGAAGGGCGTGTTTCTGATGGGCCTGGTTTTCCTGACGTTTACGATGATCGCCTGGCGGGCGATGTACGGGTGGATGCTGCGGCAGCCGTTCCTGCGGGAGCGCGTCTACGTGTTGGGCGGCGGCGAACGCGCCCAGCGGCTGGTACACGCGCTGCGCACGCGCCACGAGTTGGGCATGGACGTGATCGGGTGGGTGGGCGCCATGGGCAACGGCTCGCTGACGCGCGAAAACCTGTCCCAGGCGTTGCTGCCGCTGCGCGACGCCAAAGCGGTGGACCGCGTTATCGTGGCCCTCTCCGACCGCCGCGGCACCATGCCGGTGCGCGAGTTGCTCGATCTTCGCTTGAGCAATGTGAAGGTCGAAGAAGCCACCGGCCTGCTGGAGAAAATCGACGGCAAGATCGCCGTAGAAGAGTTGCACCCGAGCTGGCTGATTTTCTCAGAAGGATTCCGCCTGAACGCCTCCATCATTTTAGGGCGCCGCGTGATGTCGCTGCTGATTTCCGCAATGCTGCTGGTCCTGGTGCTGCCGCTGCTCCCGCTCATCACGCTGCTGATCAAGCTGACCTCGCCGGGTCCCGTGCTCTATAAGCAGAAGCGCGTAGGGCGCAACGGCAAGATTTTCTTCTGCTACAAATTCCGCACCATGCGCGCGGACGCCGAGGCGGACACCGGCCCCACCTGGGCGGGAGACGACGACCCCCGCATCACCAGAATCGGCCGCATCCTGCGCAGCGCGCGTTTGGACGAGATCCCGCAGCTCTGGAATGTCTTCAAGGGGGACATGGGTTTCGTCGGCCCGCGTCCAGAGCGCCCCGAATTTGTCGAATGGCTCAGCCGCGAGATTCCCTACTACCACTTGCGGCACTTGGTCCGCCCTGGCATCACCGGGTGGGCCCAGATCAGCTACCAGTACGGCGCATCGCTCGAGGAGTCCAAAGAAAAACTGCAGTACGACCTGTATTACATGAAGAACATCTCGATGGCGTTTGACCTCTACATCATTTTCCTGACCATCAAGATTGTGCTCTTCGGCCGGGGGGCGAAGTGAAGTGGGTGTTCTGGCTCTCGGTGCTGTTGATCGGGTACAGCTACGCGGGTTTTCCGTTGTGGCTCTACCTGCGCAGCCACTGGCGGGCCTTCCCAGTCCTCCGCGAGCCGATTCTCCCGTTTGTTTCGATTGTCATGGCCGTCCGCAATGAGGCGCAGGCGCTGCCCGGCAAGCTCAAGAACCTAGAGGAGCTGGATTACCCGCGCGACCGCTATGAGATCATCGTCGCGTCCGACGCCTCCACGGATGCGACCAATGCACTGCTCGCGGAGCGGGCCGGTGCCCGCTTGCGCCCCGTGTTCTGCGCCGAACATGTGGGCAAGGCATCCGCTTTGAACCAGGGAATTCAGGCGGCCCGCGGCGAAATCGTGCTGTTCACCGACGCACGGCAGATGCTGGAAAGCGAATCCGCGCGCCGGCTGGTTGGGCGTTTCGCCGACCCCGCGGTTGGCTGCGTCAGCGGCGAACTGATGTTGGGCGAACCGGTTCCCGCGGAGCGGCACGAGGGAGTCGGCCTGTACTGGAAGATGGAGAAAAAGATCCGGGAGTGGGAAGGAGCGGCCGGTTCGGTGGTCGGCGCCACGGGGGCGATCTATGCGGTGCGCAAGAAATACCTTGTGCCGCTGCCCGCCGGAACGATCCTCGACGACGTCTATCTTCCGCTGCACGTCGTGCGGCAGGGCGGGCGCGTCGTCTTTGAGCCTGGCGCGCGCGCCTGGGACAACTTCACCGACACTCCGGCGCGCGAATTTCGCCGCAAGGTGCGCACGCTGACCGGCAACTATCAGCTTTTGCAACTCGCTCCCTGGCTGCTCACGCGGGAGAACCCGGTGCGGTTCGAGTTCATCAGCCACAAATTGCTGCGCCTGTGCGTGCCGTTCGCGCTGGTGGGCGCGCTCGGCAGCTCCCTGCTGCTGGCGCATCCGTTTTACAAAGCGGTGGCCGTGGCCCAACTGGCGCTCTACTCCCTGGCGCTGCTGGCGCTGGTGCGGCCCGCGCCGGGGCTCGCTGGCCGACTGGGCAATGTGGTCTTCAGCTTCTTGATGTTGAACACCGCGGCAGTCGTTGCGCTGGTCAATTTTGTAACGGGAAAGAAGGAGGTCTGGGTGCGGTGACGCCTAGCGGGCTTCGGCCACGCTGAGCGAGCTGCGTTTACCCTGAAAACGCGCCTTGGCAACCACCGTCGTAGCGAAAAATGGGACCAAGAAGGACACCGGCCAGGCGGAGGGGATGACCTTCGCCTACTTCGGACTTGTCGCCTTCCTCTTCGTTTACTGCGCGCGGCCGAGCGATTGGACGGGGCTCCGCCTTTTCCCTTTTGCCAAGATCACCGCAGCACTCGCGATTTTGGGACTGCTCGCGGCCTTGTTTACGGGAGGCCGTAAGTTCCTGCACTTGCCCAAAGAAGTGATCCTGCTTTTCTTTCTCTTTGCACAACTCTGCCTGTCGGTGCCGTTTGCCGTCTGGCCGGGAGGAAGCTTCGAAACGGTGTTTGTGGACTTCTCCAAAGTAATCCCAATCGTCATCCTGATTGTGGCCACGGCCACAACAGCGGCCAGATTGAGGATTCTGTTCACTGTCCAAACCGCCTCCGTCGCCCTCATCGCATTGGTTACACTGCTGGGCAGATCCCAGCAGGTAGGCCTGTCCCAAAGCTCAGATATTGTCCGATTCGGTGGAGCGATTGGAGGAATCTTCGGGAATCCGAACGATTTCGCCTGGGCGCTGAGTCTGATGTTTCCTTTGGCCTTTGCCTTGATGCTGCGCAGCCGGAACATATTGACGAAGTCCCTCTGGGTAAGCGCGATGATCATGATGGTTATTGCTGTGATGAAGACTTATTCGCGCGGCGGCGTAATCTGCCTAATCGTGTCAGGTGGAATGACGATGTGGCTTTTCGGAGTGCGGGCCCGGAGGCCACATCTGGTCATTGCCGCTGCAATCGCCGGTCTGCTGCTTCTAGCCGTAGCCGCACCACCAGGCTTCTTTGGGCGAGTCGCATCCACGACGGATTGGGCGGAGGACGATACGGGTTCTGCATGGGCCCGAAAGCATCTCTTCATTTTGAGTTTAAAGACGACGATGCAGCATCCCCTGTTGGGCGTCGGACCGGGGAATTTTACAATTGTTTCCGGCTCGTGGCATGGAACCCACAACACGTTTACGCAGTTCAGTTCTGAAGCGGGTATCCCAGCGATGTTGCTGTTTGTTGCCATCCTCTGGTCTTCCATGCGAAACCTGCGCATGGTGCGCAAGTGGACTTCCGAGAAAGACGACCTGTGGATCCTGTCCGCCGGATTGAGCGCCAGCTTTGCAGGTTTCGTCGTGGGTGGCTTCTTTGGAATGGCGGCGTACCATTTCTTCGCCTACTTCATGATCGGCTATTCCTGTGCGCTCTATAGGCTCGCGCAGAACGCGCGGGGTGAATGCGATCCCGATCAACTGGCGTCGAAGAAATCAAGCATCGCGCGGAATTCTCTGCGCAGGGAAGAGCCCGGTCCCAACGGGGCGCCCGATTATTCCCGGGTCATGCGGCGGAGCTGGCGCACCACCGTCGGGCCTCTGCCGGAACGAATGCGCTCTGGAGGCTGAACCGTGTGCGGAATCGCAAGCGTCCGCGTGCTTGATTCCATGGGCGGTCCCGTCTGTCCCGACCTAATCGCAGGAGAGGGAAGTCTCTTTTGAGTCCATTGCTTGACCAGAGCGCACGCGACGCGGCAAGTCGTAGCGATCCTCGCAGCGGCCGCGCACGCGTGTTTTTGATGAGCAACAACTTGGAGACTGGCGGCAGCGAACGGCAGTTCGCGCTGATGGCCCAGGCGCTACGCGACGGCGTCTTCGAAGTCGAGCTGGGCTGCCTGGGGCGCAGCGGCGCGTTCCTCGAAGGGTTGGGGCAGATCAGTGAATTCGGCGCCGGCGGGAGCTTTCTGAGTGCGAAGGCGCTGAAGTCGCGCATCGCGCTGGGGCGACACCTGCGGCGTCAAGGAATTGCCGTGGCCCACTCGTTCGACTTCTATACGAATCTGATGCTGATCCCCACGGCGCGGCTGGCGGGCGTGCCGGCAGTGATCGGCAGCCAGCGGCAGCTCGGCGATTTGCTCCCGCCAATGAAGCGCGCGGTGCAGGCGCGCATCCTCAGGCTTTGCGACCGCGTGGTGTGTAATTCGCGCGCGGCAGCGGACCTCTTGCGCGCGCAGGGTGTGGCCGAGCGCAAGCTGGCCGTGATTCCCAATGGGCTGCCGGCGGAAGCGTTTGCAGAAACGCCACCGGCGCTGCCGCGCCAACCGGGCGTGCTGCGCGTCGGCGTGCTGGCACGCATGAACGAGCCGGTGAAGAACCATCCGGTGTTCCTCCGCGCCGCGGCGCGGCTGCTGGAAAAATTCCCGGCGCTGGAAATCCTGCTGGTGGGTGACGGAGCGCTGCGTCCCGGCCTGGAAAAGCTGGCTGCCGAACTGGGTTTTGGAGCGCGCGCGCGGTTCCTCGGCGACCGGCGCGACGTGCCGGCCGTGCTGGCCTCGATGGACATTTCCGTACTTCCCTCGCACTCGGAGAGCCTCTCCAACGCAATCATGGAATCCATGGCTGCGGGCAAGGCGGTGGTGGCCTGCCGCGTCGGCGGCAATCCGGATCTGGTGCGCGAAGGGGAGACGGGCCTGCTGGTGCCGCCGAATGACGAACAGAGCCTGGCCGATGCCATTGAGCATTTGCTCTCGCGGCCAGAGTTGATGCGGGAATGGGGCGTGCGCGGAAAAGAAATTGCGCTTGCCGGCTTCACAGTGGACCGCGCACGAGAACGCTATGAGCAGCTCTATACCGATGTGCTGGTGGATAAAGGGAAGTTGGCACGCCCGGCGCCGCGCACAGCGGATTTTTCAGCCGCGCGGCCGCTGCGCGTGGCGATTGTGGGCCCGTCGATGCAAATGATTGGCGGTCAATCGGTGCAGGCAGACCTGCTGCTGCGGAACTGGCAGAACGACCCCGCCGTGGACGTCCGCTTCATCCCTGTGGACACGCCATTTCCGCGCTGGCTCCAGTGGGCCAGCCGAATTCCGTTCCTGCGAACGGCAATCCGGACGCCGTTGTATCTGAGGTCGCTCTACCGCGGGCTCGCTGACGCCGATCTTGCGCACATCTATGCGGCGTCTTACTGGTCGTTCTTGCTCGCGCCGGCGCCGGCGCTGTGGGTGGCGAAACGCTTGGGCAAGCGAGCGCTGATCAATTATCACAGCGGCGAGGCGCGCGACCACCTGGAGAGGTGGCGCTCGGCGCAGCGCGTGTTGCGGCGGGCCGACGGGCTGGCCGTGCCCTCGCAGTTTCTGGCCGATGTGTTCCAGCAGTTTGGCCTGCAAGCGCGAGTGGTGCCCAACCTGGTTGACCTGGCGCAGTTTTCCTGGCGGCCGCGGCAGCCGCTGCGCCCGCGGCTGGTCTGCACGCGAGGATTCGAACCGTACTACAGCGTGGACGTGGTGGTGCGGGCGTTCGCTGAGGTGAAGAAGACGGTTCCCGAGGCTAGCCTGTGCCTAGTGGGTGGCGGGTCGCACGAACAGAAGATTCGCGTCCTGGTGCAGGAACTCGGACTGGCGGACGTCGAGTTTACCGGCCCGGTCTCGCGGGAAAGTATCGGCCGCTACTACAATTCCGCGGACATTTTTATCAACGCGTCCTGGCTGGACAACATGCCTGGGTCGATTCTGGAGGCCTTCACCTCGGGTACGGTGGTGGTCAGCACGGCGCCGGAGGGGATCCGCTACCTGGTTACGCATGAGAAGACCGGGCTGTTGAGCGATCCGGGCGACGTGCACGCGCTGGCGGCCAACGTGCTCCGCGTGTTGCGCGAGCCGGAACTCGCCGCGCGCATCGCGCGCAATGCCTGTGAGGAATCGAAGCGCTACCACTGGGATTCCGTGCGCTCCGAGTGGCTGGCGGTTTACCGCTCCGCGCTGGGTCTCCCGCCGCTCGCCGCCGGTGAGCCTGCGCTCGGGGCCGAGCCGCAAGAATCCGAAAGGAACCTGCTCCAGTGCCGCCCGTGAACGACATCATCTGCTTCGCCAACGATTGGTCCGGCGACCCGCTGAGCAAGAAGCACATCATGCTGCGGCTGGCGCGGCGCCACCGCGTGTTGTGGGTGAACTCCATCAATAACCGGCGGCCCCGTCTGGCGCAGAAAGACTTTCGCCGGATTGTGGAAAAGTTAAAGGCGTTTCGCAGCGGGCTGAAACAGGTCGAAGAAAGAATCTGGGTGCTCTCCCCGGTCTTCGTGCCCTTTCACGGCAACCGCACGGTGCGCTCGTTCAACCGCTGGCTGCTGGGCTTTCAAATCCGCCGCGCGCTGCGCAGCCTGGGCCTGACCGATCCGATTACGTACACGTTTGTCCCCACGTCGGCCGACGTGGTGGGCACGCTCGGCGAGAAATCGGTGGTGTATCACTGCGTGGACGAATATTCCGCGTTCAGCGATGCGGCCGGGGAAGTGCGCGCGCGGGAGAATGAACTGCTGCGCAAGTCCGATTTGGTGCTGGTCTCCGCGTCGGACCTGCTGAAGACGAAGCGCGAGCACAATCCCAAGACGTTTCTCGTGACGCACGGCGTGGATTATGAGCACTTCCGCCGCGCCACCGACGAGGCCACGCCCGTTGCACCCGAACTGCGCGACCTGCCGCGGCCCATCCTCGGTTTCCACGGGCTTATCGCCGACTGGGTGAATCTGCCGCTGCTGGGCGAATTGGCGCGGATGCGGCCGCAATGGTCCATTGTGCTGGTCGGGCGCGCGGACACCGATTTGTCGCCGATTCAGGGCCTGCCCAACGTCCATGTGCTAGGCCACCGACCGTACGCCAGGCTGCCGGAGTATTTGCGCGGGTTTGACATTGCCTTGCTACCGTTCGTGGTGAACGAGCTGACGCTGTCGGCGAACCCGCTGAAGCTGCGGGAATATCTCGCGGCGGGGTTGCCGGTGGTGGCGGCGCCGCTGCCGGAAATCGCGCGGTTCGAAGGGCTGGTCACGCTGGCGTCCACGGCCGCGGAGTATATGAGCGCGATCGAATCGCTGCTTGCGCGGAAGCAAGTTGGGCCGTCGCGCGAGCGGTCCGACCAGGTGGCCGGCGAATCCTGGGACGGAAAAGTCGCGGAGATCGAAAAGTTGCTTGCCTCAGTCTTATCCAATCACAGCGGACACCGTCCCCAGTAGTACCCAATCCGCCGACGAACTTCGAAATGGTGACTGCAAGCGTGAGATGATTCTGTGCGATACGCCCAACCGGATGAGACGGCGCCGGGGTGAGGCCGAGAACAAAGAGAATGAACGAAAATAGACAAGTCACAGAACTGTCCGGGACGTGGATAGGGCGCCACCGCAATGCCATCAACGTCTTCTCTAACTGGATTGGCTTTGGTTTTGCGGCGGTTGTAAATTTTTTCCTGTCGCCCGTGGTGGTCAATCACCTGGGGAACACCGGGTACGGCGTCTGGGTGCTCACGGGAACCCTGACCGGGTACCTGGGCCTGTTGGATTTGGGAGTGCGCGGCGCCGCTTCGCGCTACGTCGCCAAGCTGCACACCCAGTCGGACCACCAAGGATCGAGCCAGGTGGTTTCCTCCGCGCTCAGCATCTTCGCGGTCGGCGGCGTGCTGGCCATCGTGGTCGCGGCTATCCTGGCGTTCGGTGTGCTCGGCATTTTTCACATGCCCGCGGAGTTCCAGAGCCAAGCCCGCGTCGTGCTGTTGCTCACCGGAGTCACAGTGGCGACCTCCCTGGTGGGCGGAGTTTTTGGCGGAGTGCTCACGGGCCTGCAACGCTTCGATATCTCCAACGCTATTGAAATGCTGGGCGTCGCGCTGCGCGCGGTGACGTTCGTCCTGGCGCTCAAAGCCGGGCAGGGCATTGTGGCGCTCGCCTGGCTGAATGTGGCGTTGTCCGTACTCACAGGGCTCTCCAATCTCGCGGCCAGCCTGCACTTCTATCCGCAACTCGAGCTCCGGATGTCGCACTGCACCCGCGACGCGTTGCGGATGATTTTCTCCTTCTCCGCGTATTTCTTTCTCCTGGTCGCTGCCAATCGGATCGTTCTCTTCGCCGATGTGATCGTGATCGGGCTATTTTTGCCGGTGAGCATGATCACCTTCTTCGCCATCGCTTCGAATCTGATTAATTACGGGCGCACACTCCTGAGCGGCATTTGGACGGCTACAACGCCGCTGGCCAGCTCGCTGGAAGCCCGCGGAGCCCACGAAGAGCTGACGCGAATGCTGTTGAGCCGTGCGCGATTCGCCAGCTTGCTGATGCTGCCGATTGGGATCACTTTTCTGCTGCGGGGCAAATCGTTCATCGGGCTGTGGATGGGTGCATCGTACGCAGAACCTTCCGGCCTGGTGCTTCAGATTCTGACCGTGTACCTTTTGGTGTCTTCGGGAAACCTCATTTCCAACGCCACCATGCTGGGGATCAGCAAACATAAAGCTGTCGCGCCTGTCGCCCTGAGCGAAGCCGCGTGCAAGCTGTCACTCAGCGTGGCCCTGATCCGCCCATACGGCATCTACGGGGTTGCCTGGGGCACTACGATTCCCAGTGTGATCGTCAGCTTTTTCTTTTGGCCCTGGTATGTGCGGCGAACTCTGGGAATTCCGATCCGGAGCTATGCCTTGGCGGTGTGGGGACAGCCCTTCGCGGCGGCAGTGCCCTATGCCCTGGTAACGTATCTGGTGGAAAAATATTGGGCGGTTTCGCATTTGCTTCTGTTCTTTGTGCAAGTGGCCGTGGTGCTGCCGCTGGCGCTGGCGGGCTTCTGGTACGTCTGCTTCACGCGCGCCGAGCGGCAGGAGTATGCAGCCCACTATTTGCAACCATTGATCAAAGCGTTGCGGCTAGCGTAAGAGGGCAACCGCATTCCGTATAGTGATCCCAGGGACGCAGCGGTGACACAACTCCTCAACCCGGGACTGTGGAAGCGGCTGGCGCGAATGTCCGCGGCTGAGTTGTTTGACCGCGGGCGGCAGGAAATTGCCAAGCGCCGGGACGCGGCGCTCCATCGTTTGGGCCGTCATTTCGAAGGCGACGCTCCGCTCGCGGCTGCGCCTGCGCGTGCGCATTTTTTTTTCGAGCCGGACGAATTGGAGGACCGCGCCGCGCTCTTCCGCAGCCGTTTTCCGGAAGAAGCGCAAGCGCTGCTCGCGCGGGCGGAGCGCATCTGCCGGCACCGCTTTGACCTCCTGGGCTACGAAGACGTCGATTATGGCGGCGAAATCGACTGGCACTTCGACGCAGTAAACGGACGGCGTGCGCCGCAGAAGCCGTGGCACAAGATCCGGCTGCTCGAGTTCGAGGAAGTCGGCGACGTCAAGGTCACCTGGGAGCTCAACCGGCATCAGCATTTTTTCACGCTGGCCCTGGCCGAACGCATGACCCAGGACGGGCGGTTCGCTGGCGAACTGGTGCGGCAGTGGATTTCTTGGCGCGAAGCAAATCCCTATCCCATCGGCATCAACTGGGCAAGCAGCCTGGAAGTGGCGTTTCGCGCGATGTCGTGGCTGTGGGCGCGGGCGCTGCTCGAGAATTGTCCGCACCTGCCGGGTGAATTCCGCGTGGGCTTGTTGCGAGCACTTGCACTCGGCGCGCGCCACATCGAAACGCATCTTTCCACTTATTCCTCGCCGAATACTCACTTACTGGGCGAAGCCGTAGGACTTTTGTTTATCGGGACTCTTTGTCCGGAGTTGCCGGCGGCGGCACGGTGGCAGCAGAAAGGCTGGCGGATCATCCTCGAGCACGCGGAGCAAAAGGTGCGCGAGGACGGCTTCTACTTCGAGCAATCCACCTACTACCACGTATATGCGCTCGATTTCTTCCTGCACGCCCGGATCCTGGCGACAGCGAATGGGATGGCGATACCGGTTGCACTCGACCGGACGATCGAAAAAATGCTGGAGCTGCTTTGCGTGCTGGGGCGCGCGGGCGAGCCGCCACGCTGGGGCGACGACGACGGCGGGCGCGTCTTCGATCCACGGCGCAACCAAGCGCAACACCTGCTGGATCCGCTCTCGACGGGCGCGGTGCTTTTCGGCCGCGGAGATTTCAAGAACATCGTGGGCGGGCTGCGTGCGGAGACGCTGTGGCTGTTGGGCCGGCGCGGCGCCGAGAAGTTCGACGAGACTCCCGCGCATGCGCCGGCGCGCACGTCCGCCCATTTCGAAGAGAGTGGGATTCATGTGATGGCGGGGTCGCAAGGGCCTCCGCAGCAAGTGGTCATCGATGGTGGGCCGCTCGGCAGCGGCACCGGGGGCCATGGCCATGCGGATACACTGAGCCTGCACCTCACGGTGGATGGCCACGAATGCCTGGCCGACCCGGGAACATTTCTCTATGTGGCGTCGCAGGGCGAGCGCGATGCCTTCCGCGGTTCGGCCGCGCACAACGTGCTCCTCGTGGACGGGAAAGACCACGCGGAAATGGGCGGGCCGTTTTCGTGGCGTGCGCGGCCAGAAGCGCGAGTCGAACAGTGGGTCACAGCCGAAGAGTTCGACCTGTTTGTGGCCAGCCACGATGGCTACACGCGGCTGCCGCAGCCGATCACGCACCGCCGCTGGGTTTTTTATCTGCGCAACCGCTTCTGGCTGGTGCGCGACGTCGTGGTGGGGAGTGGTACGCACGACGTGGAAATCAACTGGCATCTGGCGCCAGGTTTGCAACCCTCGGCCACCACCGCAAACGTGCTGCGCGCGGAAGTCAGCGCGCGGTCGGCGCTGGCGTTTGTGGCGCCCGACGGGCACGATTGGGAGCAGTCACTCGAATCCGGATGGTACTCGCCCGCCTACGGAAAGAAGATACAGAGTCCGCTGCTGCGTTTCCGGCGGCACGCGCAACTCCCGGCAGAGTTCGCTACAATGATTTGTGTTACGGGAGCTTTGGCCGAAGCGCCCGAATCACTTTTGCGCATGAAGGGACCTGCGAAAGGCGATGTGTCCGGCTACGAGTATGCGACGGCGCAAGGGAGCCACGTGCTGATTTTCTCGGACAGCGACTGCGTCTGGAAACTGGGGTCGTGGGCGAGTGACGCGAAAATGTTCTATTGCCAGCGGGCGCGGGACGGCGCACTCCAGCATTTCGCGCTGGTCCAGGGAAGTTTCGTGGAACACGACGGCCACAAGATCCTTTTCGCGGAGCGGCGCGTGACGCGGTGTGAAGCGTGGCAGGAAGCCGGTGGCTGGAGAGTTTCCTGCCCGGCCGGCGAATCCGTCCGCGTGGCGGAACAACTGGAAAAGGCCCACTAGCGATGTGTGGAATCTGCGGCGTCTTTCACCAACACGGCAATCGCACCGTCGAGCGGGCCACGCTCGAAGCTATGAACCGGCAAATGATCCACCGCGGCCCGGACGACGAAGGATTTTTCTTGGGCGGGCCCGTCGGATTTGGCGCGCGGCGCCTGGCCATCGTCGATGTGGCCGCTGGGCACCAGCCTCTTTCGAATGAAGACGGCAACATCTGGATCGCGTTCAACGGCGAGATCTACAACCATCCCGAATTGCAACCCATGCTGGAAGCGCGCGGGCACCGCTATCGCACCCATTGCGACACGGAGACCGTTGTCCACTGCTACGAAGAATACGGCGAACGGATGGTGGAGAAGTTGCGCGGCATGTTTGCGTTCGCCATCTGGGATGCGCCGCGGAAGCGGCTGCTGGTCTACCGCGACCGTCTGGGCATTAAGCCGCTCTACTACTGCCGTCTGGGTGAGACGCTGCTGTTTGCTTCTGAAGTGAAGGTGTTGCTCGAATACGGCGCGCCGTTCGGCGTGAACGAAGCCGTGCTGGAATGCTACCTGCGGCTCGGCTACGTGCCGGGCGAGCAGACGCTCTTTCGCGACATCTACAAACTCTTGCCCGGCCACTTTCTGGTTGCCGACCAGGGCCAGTCCGAGCTGCGCATCGAGCGCTACTGGAAGCCGCCGTTCGCGCCCGGCGCGGAGCGCAGCGAAGCGGAATACGCCGCAGAATTTGTCGCGTTGCTCGAGGAGACGGTTGCGCAGCACCGGCTGGGCGAACGGCCGCAGGGAACGTTCCTGAGCGGCGGCGTGGATTCGAGCTCGATCGTGGCCATCAACGCGCGGCAGGTGCGCGAGCCGGTGATGACCTTCTCCATCGGCTATGCGGAAGAGCGCGACGTCAGCGAATTCCCCTACGCGCGGAAAGTGGCGCAACAGTACGGCGCGCAGCACCACGAGTTCGAGCTTTCCCTCGGTTCCTTCGCTGAAGCTCTTCCCAAGCTGGTCTGGCACATGGACGAGCCCGTGGCAGATATGGCCGCCATCCCGCTCTACTTCATCGCCCAGCTCGCGCGCGAGAAAATTACGGTGGTGCATTCCGGGGAAGGCGCGGACGAAATCCTGGCCGGGTATTCAATCTACTCGAAGATGAAATGGATTTCGGGCTTGCAGAAAAAAGTGGGCGCCCTCGGCTCACGGCTGCTCGCGCGCAGCCTGAGCCTGCCGGGGCTGCCGGTGCGTGTGAACCGCTACGCCGACTGGCTGGATAAGCCGCTAATGGAACGCTACCAGGGAGTGCGCCGGCTGCTGACCGAGAATTGGATGCGCAACCTCGGGCGGAATGGTTTTCCCGGAGTGGAACACGCCGCCTACCGCGCGCAGTTTTTTGCTGAGCTCTACGGCCGCTACCAGGGCGCCGACGAATTGAACCAGATGCTGGCCGCTGACCAGCAAGCCTGGCTGCCGGACGACCTGCTGGTCAAGGCCGATAAGATGACCATGGCGGCGTCCATCGAGTTGCGCGTGCCGTTTCTGGACCACCGCGTGGTGGAGTTCGCGGGGAACTTGCCGGTGTCGCTGAAATTGCATGACGGCGAGCACAAGTACCTGCTGAAGAAAATCATGCGGGAGCGGCTGCCGTCGGAAATTTTGGACGCGCCGAAGCGTGGCTTCCCCATCCCGCTCGCGCAATGGTTCCGTGGAAAACTCCACAACGCGGCGCGCGGCTGGCTGCTGGACTCGCCGTTCCTGCGGAACTATTTCCGCGCCGAACAAATGGAACGCATGCTGGAAACACACCGCACCGGACAAGCCGACCTGAGCGGCGAAATTCACGGACTGGCCTGCCTGGGGATTTGGCACGAAGTTTTCGGCCGCCCGGGGAAAAACCCCTCCTGAACCGTCCGGTGTCTTGACGGATTCCTCTATCGTGCAGGGGGCTTGACGTTCACCACGACGCCCTCTGTGGCCTTTTCCAGGGCATCGATGTCCGCGCCGGGGTCCTTGCCGCCGATGCCGGCCTTGCGGTACTTGCTCGAAGGGAGCAGCCGATAATCACCCGCAGCGAAGTTGCGGAACTGCATTTTTTCTAATTTCCCCTCGAACGAATTCTTGCCGGGATAGGGCACGAGAGCCGGGCCAACGATGACGTTCCTATCGAAGGTGCTATGCGGGGTGTGAAAGGCAAGCGTTACCGATCCGTCCGCAGTGCCGTTGCCGCCGACGCCGCGCACGCCGCTCCAAACGATGTTGTTGCGGAAGACGAAGCGTTCGGGCAGCCGATTGGGGCCCCGCCCCGGGCCAGGGCCGGCGAAGAAAGCAATCCACTGGTCTTCAAAAACCGTGTTGTTTTCCAGCACAATGTCGTCAACGGGGCCGATGACCTGAAACATTTTTCCTTCGCCGCCCCAGACGGCGCTGGAAACATCCTCGACGACGTTATCGTGAATGTGCCAGCGGCGCGCGCGGAGGCAGCCTTCCGGCACCTGATTCTCGGAGCAAACCACGTCGGGCGGGGAGGCAGGCCCCTTGCCGTTATCCCCGGGAGAGAAAAAACGGGAATTGATCCAGCTCGAAGCGTGAGCAAATCGGTTGTAGCGAATAGTGATGTCCTGCACGCGAGCCTGCGGCACCGCGCCCAGTTCGTGGGCCGGCGTAAGCACCAGCATGTAGCCGCGCTGGCCGCCGGTGGAGGGCCACGTGTTCTCTACCACGTTGCCTTCGACCAGGATGCGCTGGCCATTCTTCACCTCGAGGTGATTCTTCACTTGCCAGGGGGTGCCGGCGAAGGCGGGATTGCCGGGGCGCCAGGAGAGCGGCTTGAAAAAATGATTACGGCGAATCTCGATGTCCGACGGCACTACGCCTTCGATCACTTTCGGCGAGCCGCCGAACATCACGTTTTCGCCGGAGGCTTCCAGATAGTTGTTGACGATCTTCAGCGGCCCCCGAAAGTTCCAGCCGCCGATGGCCTGGGAATCGTTGCCCACCTCGTGGATGTCCGAAATATAACTATCAATGATGCCGACGTAGTCGGCGCCGATCCAGATGCCCCGACGCATGTTCCCTTGCGGATGGCCATGAATGTAGCAGCGGTCCACGATGAAGTGATGGGGCAGGTCGCTGAGCGACGTTGCGCCGGCGGGCAGAGGGGCCAGCGAGAGAATGCCGCTTTGCGTGGCCATGCCCTCCGTCATCCCCATCTCAATGCCGATGAAACGGTAGTGATGCGAACGCGCCCGGGCGACGAATGGGCGGCCGTTCATGAAGTTTCCGAGGATCTTGGGCATGAACTGGGCGTGCAACGCAGGATGGACGCGGGTACCTTCGGGCGCAAGCTTTTCCAGCGCCGAAGTTCGGATGATGATCCAGCCTTCGCCGGAGGTTTTCTCCGTCAGGTTGAATTCACCGGGGCAGGTGAGGCTGGCATCAATGACGATGGTGTCACCGAGCGCAGCTTCGTCGATGGTCTTTTGCAGCAGGTTGCAGGCGGAGACGTTACGCGTCTTGCCGGATTGGACCGGCATCGTCGTGTCCACGAAAACGCGGGGAAGCTCCGAGTGGCCTGCCTGGGGTTTTTCGTCGGAGGGCAGGGGCACGGCGGAATTCAAGTCAATTGAGCCGCAATACACTGCGGCGAGCAAAAGCAGAAGGCAAGCGAAGCCGAGGGAGCCGTTCATCGTGGTGTGGTTGAGCATAGTTTAAGCGCGGTGGGAACAATATCACTCGCCCACGGCCTCTGTAAATTGGACGCCCAAAAGGCCCCCAAGAGTTGGCCGGTTGGCAACGGAATGTGCAGCAGGCGGTGCCCGATTTGGCGGTGATATGGGATGATTGTCGGTTGGAGTTCGCACGTTCCGGCGGAGAGTTTCCCGCCGGACAATACTCTCCTGCGGCCAAGAAGCGTCTGAAGCCGGTTACGGGCTGCGGCTGGGAACGAGCGTCCGGAGGCTCATGGCATGAGGTATCTGTACGTCACCGGGGGAAAACAGAAGCCGCGGCTCCTGAAGTCGGAAGAAGAATGGAACCTCTACGAACGGGCGCTGATCCTTCGGCTGGACACGCAAGCGAAGACTTCAGAAGTGTGTGTTGATTACGTTTCGCCGGCGGAGGCGCAACCGGACGACGTTTCCTCCATCCTGTTCAAGGCCGGAACGCTCGAGGGCCGTCGAATGTGGGTGACCACCTCGACCGAGGTACTCATCTACGACGTGCCGGGCTTCCAAGCGGCCGGCCGCATCTCGCTGCCGTGCTTCCACGACGTGCATCACGTGGTGCCGACGCCGGAAGGGAACCTGCTGATCGCCAACACAGGGCTGGACATGGTGGCGGAAATCACGCCGGACGGCAAGACCCTGCGGGAGTGGGACGTGCTGGGAGAGCCGCTCTGGACGCGCTTCTCCCGCGAAACCGACTACCGTAAGGTGGCTTCGACCAAGCCGCACAAGTCGCATCCGAATTTTGTTTTCTTCCTTGGGAATGAACCATGGGTGACGCGCTTCAAGCAGAAGGACGCCCTTTGCCTGACGCAACCCGAGCGGCGCATCGCCATTGAGGTGGAAAAGCCGCACGACGGCGTGAAATTCGGCGAATGGCTCTACTTTACGACCGTGGACGGGCGGGTGGTCATCGCAAACCAAAGGAGCCTGAGCGTCGAACAGGTGGTGGACCTGAACAAAATCGACGGCGGCGAAGGGCACATCCTCGGCTGGTGCCGCGGCATCCTCGTGGTGGACGAACGGAGAGTCTGGGTGGGCTTCACGCGCATCCGGCACACGAAGTTCAAGGAAAATGTCCTCTGGGTCAAACATGCGTTCCACGAAGTGGACCGCCCGACGCACATGACCCTTTACGACCTCGTGGAGAAAAAGGCCCTGACCGAAATCAATCTCGAGGAATGCGGGGTCAACATCATTTTCGGTATTCTCCCGGCGACATGAAGCATGAATTGGTGCCTGCCTGAGGTGCGAAGGTGCTGCGAAAGGAGCCGGCGGCGCAGCTTCATGCCCGCTTCGGCGGCGTAATGAGGCGGAACCGATAGTCGCGGTACTTGCCCGGGTCGCCTTGCTGGTCGTCACAAGCAGCGAGGATAATATTCACCATCTCCCGCGCGGTCGTGAAATGCAGGCGGCAGGCCCCATCTACCCGCGCAGCCGCGATGAGTTCCCCCAAAAATCTCTGCATCGGCGGGCCGAACATGGCCGCTTCATCGCGGGGATCCATTCCGTGACAATGCAATTTGATGAAAATCCAGTCGGGACGGCCCTGAACGCAGACCGCCGCCTGCTTCCACAAGCTCAATCGGTCGAGGCTCGCAGGGTTCTTGCCGGACAACTCCGCGTTCTCGATGCTGGGCAGCGGCAGTCCATTGCGACGCTCCCGAAAGGTCAGCATCAATGGCCCCTGCACGATTAGCGGGAAAATCTGCGGCGCATGCCCGCATCGCAAATTGCGACCTTTGCGATGCGGGGCGCGCTGCTGGAGGGGCAGGACACATTCGTAGAGCGAGTTGATCTTGGCCACCTGGGCGCGGCTGGGCGCGGAAGGCATCGTCAGATCGGCATAGCAGCCGGTTTCCGCCAGGATCTGCATCTCGTCGTCCACTCCGCAGAATCTGCCTTGCGCGGAATTTGCCAAAGCCCAGTTGCCGTGCACGAAAGCGTACCGCGGCGGCCCGCTGCCTTGCCATCGCGAAAGACAGCCGTGCCGGACCAGCGTGTCTCTGTACTCCGAGAGCACATGCCGCGTGTTTTCGGAAGTGTCTGGAGCGGTGATCCCGTGGTGCAGGTGAATCTCCAGCTCGCCCCAGCCTGCCTGGCAGTGGGCAGCAATGCCCTCGATTAATTCCTGCTGATATTGTTCGGCCGGGTAGAAAAATGTGTGGCGGAAGGGATAGCCATCGCTGTCGCGGAATTCTGTGAGGGCTTGCGGATACTCCCGGCACCAGCGTTCCAGCCGCCGCTCCTGTTCGTGCAATGGGGCAGCCTGCCCAGGTGCCTCCGGGAGGATTCCCGGCTCGAAGTGATCCGCGAGCGCAAAGATCAGATCAACTTGACCGCGCCCCGGTCCGCGGCGTGCGAGCCGCTGCAAAACAAAAGAGGGCAGCCACCGCAGGGTGTGCCACAGCTTTGCGGACTTGCTCATCGGGGCCATAAACTGGAATTGAATTCGCCTTTTCGAAGTTTCAGGAGCTCCGCTCACGCACTACCTGCACCAGCTTGCCTTGGGGTGTGCGGGGAATCTGCTCCACCCAGGTCCAGCGGAATGGAGTCTCGCCCAAAAAGCTCCGCAGCACGTGCTTCAGTTCCTCTTCGCGCGCCGCAGAGAAGCCCACGCCCTTCAGAAGAAGCTGCAACCCGCCGTCCTGTTTCAAAATGATCTGGAAATGGTGCACCTCGGAAAACTCCTTAAACAGGTGGTTCCAGAAGAGGTTGCCGACCTTTTTTCCACTGGGCAACTCGAGGATCGAGCCGGTCCTGCCGTGCAAATCGCGCAGCGTGCGGATGCCGGATTCATCCTGATCCGAGGAATCGGCCGCCGCGAGATCGCCGATTTCATACCGCAGAAACGGCGTGCCACGGCAGATGGTGCTGGAGCAAAGCACACGTCCCGGAACGCCCGGGCTTGCGGGTTTGTTCTGGTCATCCACAATCTCCAGGAAGACCCAGGGGCGCATCACGCGCATCAGTTCGCCCTCACGGAACTGGCAGGCGATGACGGAAAACTCCCGGCCGCCGTAGCGATTGAGAATGGTCGCGCCAAACGCCTTGCGGAAGATGTCCACCTGCGCGGGATACAGCATTTCACCGCCGTTCCACGCCGTGCATACACTGCCCAATGGCGGCGACGCTTTCATGGCCAGGGTCTCGCGGGCCACGTGCTCCAGCATGGAAGTAAAGCCGTACATGGCCACGGGTTGGTGGCGCCGGATGAGATGCAGAACGCGCTCGGCGGTTGCGCGATCCAGGCTGTAGCCGGCAACCACGTAGTTGCGCGCGAAGCGGTTCCACTGATCGATGCGGAATGGTATGGACTTGCCGATATCCCGCTCGCCGCCCCAGACGATGACCGTGCCCATCCCCGGCTTCCAGCCCATCTGCGTGCGTGTGTAAATATTTGAACTCACGCCAGCGCGGATCATCTCCGGATCGTGGAAGAACTGCGTCGGCTCGCCAGTGGAGCCGCCGGTGGCATCGCAGCGGCCTTTCAACTTGAAGCGCGCCTGCATCTGGCGCGGCTCAAATATGGACTTGAGCATGCTCCGGGTGACCACGGGCAAAGACGCCCAGTTTCGCCAGAGCTCGTCGGGATCGCGGAGGCGCGCGGCATCACGCCATTCAGGCAAGGCGTCCGCGCGGTTTCCAAAGTACTGAAGCTGCGCCAGAAGACGTTCGGCGAGGACGCGCCGCTGGCGTTCCGGCGTCAGGGCAGGGAATTCCTCCAGCTCATTCCACGGACGGCTACTGCGAGCCAGGTAGTTACGCCACCAGAGCTTGCTCGCCAGTCGGGTGATCATCCTTGGTCCCCAGTTCGCAATGTCCCTGCCAGCCCCGCGGAGGGCAAAAGGCGCGCGCGTCGAATGGGAAGATCTCGTCTGCGGAGCGTTCAGCGGAATCCATGCGCACGCGGATCGCCGCGGGGGCGAAGGCCACCAGCGGGTACGGGAAACTCGCGAAGGCCTCGCGCACCAGCGGAATCCTTCGCGGATCAAGACCCATCAACCGGCAGTGGACCCATTCGGCCGCGGCCGGATTCACGGCGCCAGTCAAGAAACCCGACGGCACCGCCGTCGGCGCCATGGGTCCATCCCCCTCGCCGCCGATGATGGCGTCGGTGATGCTGATTAGCTTTCGCTGCGGCGCATCTGCGAGCGTGCCATCTGCCCGGCCGTAGACGGCAATCCGCTGCAGATCCAGGCTGGTGCGCCACACTGTGTCGTTGCCGAACCAGGAGCCTTCCAAATTGTTGTCGCTCCCCAGCAGCACGGCGCCGCGAATCAGAATCGCCGCGGCGCGGGCTAGCGCCACCTGGAAGCGGCCGGGGCGCGCCCGGTTTGCGATGTCGAGCAAATCTTCGGCGCGACCTTTCAGCCAGGAACGGCCGGCATAACAATCACCCCCGCTGCTGCCTCCGCCTTTGCGGTGGTGCGGCAAATATTCTTTATGCCCGTTGATGCCGACAAGGTTCTTCAGGGCGCCGGTGACGCAGGCCTTTTTGTGGGTCTTGAGTTTCGGAAGGTTGATGATCGCGTCCGATTCGAGGATTTCGCGGGCAATCAGATATTGGTGCCGCTGCGGGGCATGGGTGCGGTGCAGAAGGTCGGGGTTGTACATCGTCACGCGGAATTTTTTGGAATCCGCACGCAGCGGTTCGAGCAGGCTTTTTTCTTTCAAATCGAAGAGGACGTACTGCTCCATGCTGCGGCACTCTTCGATTTTGCTCCGCCC
>JACOSF010000048.1 GCA_016179005.1 Acidobacteriota bacterium
CACTTCGTTGGTCAGCGTGCGCCCGAACTCGATCAGCGTGCGGCGATAGTCGAAGCGATCGCGGTAGAAGAAGCGATCGAGGCGGGCTTGGATCCAATCGCGAATCGGCTGGAAGAGCAGCGCGGCAATCACGATGGGAATGATCGTGCCCACCGGGCCGGTGGGCCACGCCGCATGGAACAACTGCCCGATCAGCGACACCACGGCGAAGTAGATGCCCACCACGCCGGCGGTGGCCACGGTGTAGGCCACGCCGCGCTTGAAGATGATGTCCACGTCCATCAGCCGGTAGCGGATGATGGCGTAGCCGAAGCACAGCGGGATGAGCGCCAGCGAAAGCGCCGAAAATTTCATCCACCAGCGGGGCAGCCAGCCCAGCGAAAACGGCAGGACATAGAGCAGGAGAAAGGGAAGCGTGCCGGCCAGCGTTCCTCCGGTCACCCACTTCAACTGCTGGCGGAGCACGCCGCTGGGTGCGCGGCGGAAGCTGCGCAGGAAAATCAGCGCGGCGAGCAGGAAACACGCGCCGAGGTACAGGTGCTCCACCTGGTCCAGCCGGATGCGCGTGCGCACCGACGACACAAAGATGTGCGCGCCAGTGGCCACGTCAATGTGCAGCAAAAGGAGCAGCGCCGGGATGCCGTATACGCCTAGAAGCCGGAACGAATGCGCGTACGGCGAGGCGCGCCGCTCCGGAAACACCAGCGCAAAATGCAGCAGCACCGCCGGCTGCAACAGCAGCGCGGCGACGTTGGCCCAGTAGATCGTCCAGTCAAACGGGTTCAGCTTGCCGCTGTAGTGAAACGAATACAGGATGAACGACGCCAGGCAGAAAATGTAGAAGTGCACGGCGCGCGGTGCGTTCCAGCGGCTCACGAAAACGAACAGGCCGATAAACAGGTACAGCAGCCCGGCCACGCGCAGGTAGTTCTCGATGGAGGTGGGCTTCTCCGCGGGGATGGTGATGACGACGGTATCGAACTCGGACCCCGCGCGATTGACGGAATAGGTGAGCTTGGCCCAGGGGCCGGCCTTGAACAGCTCCTGCGTCACTTGCACGGCGCGCTGGATTTCCCGCCCGCGCGCTTGGCCCTTGATCACCTTCACGATGTCGCCGGTCTTGATGCCGGCGGTGTCTGCCGGAGAACCCGCAGCCACCAGAAAGGCGCGCACGCCCCCCGAGGAATCTTCCCAGGAAACGCCGTCTTCCGGCGTGACGAAGGAGGAGCGCTGCGCGAAGTTCAAGATGCCGAAAATGAACGCAGCCAGCGTAAGCAACGCCAGCGAGACTTGACCCAGGCGCAGACGCAGACTGCTGCTCATTGAGGCCCGCCACCCACAGGACAACTAGCAAAGAAAATCAAGCACGTATCCTGCCAGAATCTATGAGAATTTGTTTTCTGTAAGTAATTAACACGAAATGACTTACACGGACATTCGTCCGCGGAAATTGGCTTTATTTCGTTTTCTGAATTCATCGTACCGAATTCCGTAATCCCCTTTTTCCTTTAGAACTGGAAGCTGAACCCACCCCTGAATGACCGGAAAGAAGGCACGAGCAGAACTTGCCCCTCGGGTGTGCTGACGGGAACGTAACCCTGCGCGAGGAGATTACGGAAATCAGCCAGCGCTTCCACCCTGCCGGGCAAAAAGAAACTCGGCAGCGGCTGGCGGAGTCGAACGTTGAGGTTCGGGTCCATCAGGTAGAGGGTCTCGCCGAATGGGTCCTGGCGCGAGGCCACCGGGCCGCTCACCCATTTGTAGCTGGCGGAGAAACTCGTGCCCGCGCGAGGCACGCGTCCGGAAACGCGCGCGGCAAAGCTGTGCCGCTGCCGCGTGGCCAGGGAGCTGCGCAGGTCCACTGCATCAGGCAGCGACTCCGGCGCGAGGGCGCCAGCCCATGCGTAAATCACATTCGCTTCCCAATCGGCTGAAAATTTTTGACGGTAAGCCAGACGCATGCCCCAAGCGTTGGATTCGCCGCCATCATACGCGAACGAATTCGAGAACGAGTCCTGGAAAAAGTCGGGGCTCAGTGCGCTGCCGCGGCCGAACACGGCGGTGTGTCGCGAACGGTCGCGGAAGACCGCCGCGACCACGCTGGCCTTGCGGCTGAGCTCATGCTCCAGCCCATCAGCGCGCTCTGCAGTGCGCCGCCCGGGTCGCCCAGGGAAGAGAACGGCCGCGGCGCAACGGTGAGCGAAGCCTGCCAGCCTCGCGCCAGCCGGACATCAAGCTGGCCGCGCGGGCGAAGCGAGGAAGTGGAGCGGCCCAGCCCGACGAGCAGATATTCGCCGCCGTAGCGCAGCACGATGCGGTCACCGAGAGTAAGCTGGCCGGAGTGGTCCATGCGCGCGCCGCGGAACACCGGCCCGTTATCGCCCAACTGCGTGCGCCGAAGAACGAGCGTGGTCTGCGCGCCGCGTCCCACCTCTCCAGAAGGCAGCCAGATGGTGGCCAGGCCCGCGGAGGTGGAGCGTTCGAAGCTGGCGTCGCCGGCAAAAATCAGCCGCTGCGTGCGGCCCACCTTCTGCTCGTAAGCGAAGGCCGTGGAGGGCGCGTCCACAATGTTGGAGACGGAGCCGGGCCGTCGCGCGCCGGACGTCAACTCCACCCGGCCGCGCGTCCCGCGCTTCTGCCGCGGGAGATCCGATTGCGCAGACGCAGTGGACTCCGCGACTTCGCCATCCGCGAAACGCAGCACGGGCCGCGTAGCGGAAGACGCGCGCAGCACCCAGGCCCAGTCGTCCGATTCCGACGTCTGGCCGGACTGCCGTCGCAGCCGGTCCAGCGACGTGAAGACGGAGTCCAGCTCCACGCGCAGAATGGTGGTCAGGTTCGGTTCGATGTGGATGTGGCGCTCGAGAGCCCCGCGATCATTGGTGTGCAGTTGGACCGGCGCGATGGCGCGCACATCTTCGGAAAGCAGCACCACCGTGGCGCCCATCTGCGGCACGCCGGCGGGGTCCACCACCACGCCCGTGAGCTTGCCGAAGGACGTGTCCGCGCACAGCGGCGAGGCCAGGGCCAGCCCCAGCAGCAACGCCCAAGCGAGAGCCGGGATTCGCCGAAGGATCACAGCGCAACGCCTCCCACGTTATTTCTTCGCCGCGGGTTTCTCCTCAACTTTTTCCGCAGCCTTGATCGTGAAATTGCCCGTGGTCGTTATGGTTTTCTTGCCCACCTGGTCGGTCACTTGGATTTCCAGTTTGTATTTGCCCGGGGCGAAGCTGGCCAGCGACATCGTCTTCTCGATGGTCAACTGTTCGCCGCCCTGCGCCAGTTGAGCGGACGTTTCCGCCTGCTTGCTCACTTCCTTGTCGTCCTTGCGGATGCGGTATTCGATGGCCGCGTTCGACTTGTGCGAAGTCTCGTCGATGCCTAGGTTGTACACCTGCAGATAGAAGCCCATGCGGTCGGCTTGCGTGAAGGTGGCGTCCAGGCGCGGGCGCACCTTGGAGGCGCCGATGACGAACTGCCCGAGGCCGATCTGCCGCGCCGGGACGCGTTCGATCTGGTC